>NZ_QOSA01000022.1:0-74178 GCF_008368795.1 Bacillus sp. BF2-3 | reverse complement strand
TCCTGTCTTCCCGATATTCCTAAAAAACATGGGGCCTTAGCTCAGCTGGGAGAGCGCCTGCCTTGCACGCAGGAGGTCAGCGGTTCGATCCCGCTAGGCTCCACTTATATTAATATCATTTATGGCGGTGTAGCTCAGCTGGCTAGAGCGTACGGTTCATACCCGTGAGGTCGGGGGTTCGATCCCCTCCGCCGCTACCATAAAGGACCTTTAGCTCAGCTGGTTAGAGCAGACGGCTCATAACCGTCCGGTCGTAGGTTCGAGTCCTACAAGGTCCACCATTAGACGTATATATCTCGGAGGTATACCCAAGTTCGGCTGAAGGGATCGGTCTTGAAAACCGACAGGCGGCGAGAGTCGCGCGGGGGTTCGAATCCCTCTACCTCCTCCATTTTTTCTAAAGTAAATATTTTATCATCGCGGGGTGGAGCAGCACGGTAGCTCGTCGGGCTCATAACCCGAAGGTCGCAGGTTCAAATCCTGTCCCCGCAACCAAATGGTCCCGTGGTGTAGTGGTTAACATGCCTGCCTGTCACGCAGGAGATCGCCGGTTCGACCCCGGTCGGGACCGCCATTTTTACATAAAGGCTCGGTAGCTCAGTCGGTAGAGCAGAGGACTGAAAATCCTCGTGTCGGCGGTTCGATTCCGTCCCGAGCCACCATTTTGAAAACGCAAGCCGACTTAGCTCAATTGGTAGAGCAACTGACTTGTAATCAGTAGGTTGGGGGTTCAAGTCCTCTAGTCGGCACCACTTTCAAAATGAGCCATTAGCTCAGTTGGTAGAGCATCTGACTTTTAATCAGAGGGTCGAAGGTTCGAGTCCTTCATGGCTCACCATTTACAATTTAATGCGGGTGTAGTTTAGTGGTAAAACAAGAGCCTTCCAAGCTCTGGTCGAGAGTTCGATTCTCTTCACCCGCTTTTCAATTATGGGCCTATAGCTCAGCTGGTTAGAGCGCACGCCTGATAAGCGTGAGGTCGATGGTTCGAGTCCATTTAGGCCCACCATAATTGTTCCGCAGTAGCTCAGTGGTAGAGCTATCGGCTGTTAACCGATCGGTCGTAGGTTCGAGTCCTACCTGCGGAGCCATATTTATAGAGAAGTACCCAAGTGGCTCAAGGGGCTCCCCTGCTAAGGGAGTAGATCGCGAACGCGGTGCGAGGGTTCGAATCCCTTCTTCTCTGCCAGAACTGGCCCGTTGGTCAAGTGGTTAAGACACCGCCCTTTCACGGCGGTAACACGGGTTCGAATCCCGTACGGGTCATACTAAAAGAGATAGCATAATCTGCTATCTCTTTTTTGTTGTATAAAAATGGACTTTGGATAGTCTGCTTTTTTATGCAATAGAAGAAATATGAAGTATTCGCTGTTGCAGTTGGGTACATAGAGAGCCGTAAATACAATCATGTTAATTATTTGGACCTGTATGAATATGAAGGAATTAACTTCAACTTGAACTTTTACCCCAGCTGTATGGCTGTAGCCTCCTACACTTGGAGAAACCGATGAAAATGCATCTGGGAGCTACTGTGGAAAATAAATAATATATAGAAGAAGCTGCTTTCTCTCAATAGCTGTGATCTACTGAAGACAGCTTTTTTATGTTGTCAGTATTGTCGGTAAGTCGATATATTGCAAAAATCGCTGATATAATTTGAGTTACGATCGATAAATTTTAATAATCGCTGATATATTTGGAGTTACGGTCGATATATTCTAAAAATCGCCGGTATAATTTCACTTACCGACAAAAACCACAAGAAAATCCCTTTCACAATCTAAAGAAAACGCCTCCATTGAAATGGATTCCACACCTATTCCAATAACTTTACACTCTATGTGAAAAAGTTCACAAATAGGTCATAATTTGTGAACTTTTTCACAATAATACGTGCTACAATATGAATGTAAAGAAGTTAAACAACATTAAATTAGTATTTTAATTAATTACTTAAACAATCATAAAAAAATATATGTGAACAATAGAGAGGGGAAATTACCATGAAAAAAGGTATCAATCGTGTAGTATTAGTAGGAACAGGAGCTGTAGGTTGTAGTTACGCTTACTCAATGATCAACCAAGGTGTAGCTGAAGAATTCGTATTAGTAGATGTTAATGAAGCAAAAGCAGAAGGGGAAGCAATGGACTTAAGCCATGCGGTACCATTCTCTCCATCACCAACAAAAGTTTGGAGCGGTAGCTATGCAGATTGTAAAGATGCAGATTTAGTTGTTATCACTGCTGGGTTACCACAAAAGCCAGGTGAAACTCGTTTAGACTTAGTTGAGAAAAATACAAAGATCTTTAAACAAATCGTTCGAGGCATTATGGATAGCGGATTCGATGGAATCTTCTTAATCGCAACTAACCCAGTTGATATTTTAACTTACGTAACTTGGAAAGAATCTGGTTTACCGAAAGAGCGCGTAATCGGTTCTGGTACTACTTTAGACTCTGCTCGTTTCCGTTACATGTTAGGTGACTACTTAGATGTAGATCCACGTAACGTTCATGCTTACATCGTTGGTGAACACGGTGACACTGAACTTCCAGTATGGAGCCACGCTACTATCGGTGTACAAAAATTAGAAACAATCTTAGCTAACAACGAACAGTACAAACAAGAAGACTTAGACAAAATCTTCGAAAACGTACGTGATGCAGCTTACCATATCATCGAGCGTAAAGGTGCAACTTACTACGGAATCGGTATGTCACTACTTCGTGTAACTAAAGCAATCTTAAACAACGAGAACAGCGTATTAACTGTATCTGCATACCTTGAAGGTCAATACGGCGAGAAAGATGCTTACGTAGGTGTTCCAGCTGTAATTAACCGCGAAGGTGTACGTGAAATTGTAGAACTTGAGCTAAATGAAGATGAAAAAGCGAAGTTCGCTCATTCTGTAAAAGTATTAAAAGAAACAATGGCACCAGTACTATAATAATTGCTAAATAGTTCAGGGTGGGAAACTGCTTCTTACCTCTGAACTTATATAATTTAATATAAATTCCTTTTCCGGTTTCCCTTGTATATCCCCAATATACCCCTTTTGCTGGATAAGGGTCGTTTATAGAAAAAGAGCACTCTATTTTACGTAGAGTGCTCTTTATTATTCCGCTATTTGCCGGGCAGTAAAACCTCAATTGATTAAAGTTTCACTTTATTATTTTTTAGGCGTTAATCCTAATTTCTTTAAAATATCTGCCAGTGTACCGCTTTTTGATTTTTCTACAGGTGTTTGTGATTTAGATGCATCTGGCCCTTTTTTCAAGAAGTTCTTTTCAACGAAGCGAATATCTTTTTCGTCGACAATACCATCTTTATTAAGATCTCCGTCTTTTACAGTTAGTCCTTTTTTACCATAGTTGCTAGCAATAATTTCAGCATCTTTAATATCGATTACTTTATCACCATTTACATCGCCGGCAAGGTTTTCGTCAGGTCTTGCATAATAATATTGGCCAAGCAACTTACCGTCTTTTTCAGTACCAAGTTTCGTTGTTAGGCGGCTTGTTAAATGTCCTGGCACCTCTACATATAAGTTATAGTCGCGTTTATTAACTGGAAGTCCATTTAGTTTGAAGTATCCGTATTTATCTAGTGAGCCTTCAAACTTATGACGGTAAGAATCAGTCGCATATACTTTTACGCCAAGCTTTGTATAATCGAACTTTTCATCTAAATATCCGCGTTCATTTAAGAATGCACCAGGTTTAATATTTCCTTCTACTAATGAGTTTAAGGACATAACTGAGAATGTTTGATCTTGAAGTACACGCATTCTATTTGGTTCTGATTCACCTTGTTTCCAGTAAACAAAAATTGGTGATTCTAATTGAGCGTTTGCTTCATAAAACTCATCATTTTCTACTTTGAACGTTACATCAATGAACGGGAAATCACCATCTAATCCAGCAAAATTTTTGTCATCGATAGCTCCGCCAACTGTAACAGAGCCTGCCTCTAGTTTCGGTTCATTTACTTTTGCGGTTACCCCTTTTTGGGAAAGTAGCTTTTCAAAAGCAGGATTAAATTTCGCATTTGCAAATTTGAAGTTCTTCTCTAGGAAGTTTACATTAAATTGCCCAGCAACAAATTGTTTTACGTGTTTCGCGTTTAGTGTTACTGTGAACTCGTCATTTTTATATAATTCTTTTTTATCGTAACTAGTTTTTGCATATTGAGCACCTTGCGGGATAAACCAGTAGTTATTTACACCGTTTGGATAGTCAGGACCTGCAGTTGCATAATCGAAAATATATACGCCTGTGTTCATTGGACCTTCCGTTCTGAAGGAGTCAGGTGTAATGCCAACTTTAAAGTCGCCATTTGCATTAATCGGTAAAAACTTATGCAAGTATGGAGAATAGTCATAGTACATAACGCCATTCGCTTCTTGCGTAATGTTTAATCCTTTTCCTTTTAAGTAATCAACGTTTGAATCGTATACATTTCCTTTAATCCATAGTGCTTTTTTGCCATCTTCTACTGTATAATTTTCTTCATTTAACTCGTAAATACCAGGTTTTAATCCAGTTAATTTCACTTCTGGTGGTGTATTATCAATTACAACATAATCACCTTTTACACGTGCTTTCCCAGCCTTATCATAACCGACAAACTCAATTGTGTAGTCTCCTTCTGGTAAGTTGATTTTCTCATTACCGATTGGTTTTGCAGGATCATTTGTAAAAGGATACACTTTTCCATTAAAGAATGAATCTAAGTAGTAATACACATCAGTTTTTAGGCCACTCGTGTTTAATGTTCCAATGAAGCCAAGAGCTTTATTTGTTTTGGAATCTTTTACGATAAGATCTAACGTTTCAAGTTCGCTGTTTAATTGGAATGCTCCGTGAACATACGATTCACCGTATGGATTGAATTTAGATGTATCAGTTGAAATTGCTTTTCTTGATAGTATTGCATTTTCAATACCAGGCTCTGATACACGAATAGAGAATGGGATTTGATATGTTTCTTCTTTATTTTTTGTGTTCGTAATATGAATGTACCCTTCATATCGGCCTTGTTTCACACCGGCTGGAACATTAATTTTTGCTTCAATTTCACCTGTTTTGCCAGCATCAAGAGTAATTGTTTCTGGAGCAGAGATTTTTACACCGTTTGCGACAGCATCGTTAATAGTAGACGATGCTGGTGTATAAGAAATTTCTGTTTTAAATTCTTTTTTCTCTTGTTTATTATGATTAGTTACTTTTATATTTCGTTTTTGTTCAAGAGCTTCACCGTCTTTTTGATAAAACTTACCGAATGCAATAGATCCAGTTTCTTCGGGTACTTCAATTACTTCATCATTTACAACAGTTTGTGTCGTATCTAATACTTTAAAGCTTGTTTCTGTACGAACGGCGTTGTAAGCATCTACTCGCCCAGCTCCAACTTCATATACGGAATATTTTTCTTTTAAATCATTAGCTGTGTTCATAAGAGACGCTTTTACATCGAACGGAGAGTAGTCTGGGTGTTCTTGTAAAATTAGAGCAGCAACGCCAGCGATATGAGGAGAAGCCATAGATGTTCCTTGCATACGCTCATAGGAAACAGCGTAGTTTTCACCCTCTTGCGGGTCGTTAATATATTCAGGAACTGTTGAAAGGATAGCGACACCAGGCGCTGTAATATCAGGCTTAATATCATCATTTGCTGTAACAGGACCGCGTGAGCTAAAGTCTGCAAGATGATCGCCTTCTGTTTGAATGTAATTAATTTCATCGAGAGTTAAGGAGGTGCTACCTTGTTCGATTTGAGCTTTTAGTTTTTCACCTTCTTCTTTCGTTAGGCGGAATGCTGGAATGTATTTTGTACTTTCGCCAACGTAGAAAGGAATTTCTCCATCCACATTGTTATAAATAATAACGGCTTTTGCACCTGCTTGTTTTGCATTAGCAATTTTTTCATCAAATGACAGTGTACCGCGTGCAACGAGAGCGATTTTTCCTTTTACATCTTTTTTACTAAACTCGTCAGGCGTACCAATTCCTACATATTCAATAGGTAAAGTTTGTCCCTTGAAATCTTCTATTTTATCAGTGAAGTTTTTGCCGAATAGAATTAGGTTAGGAAATTGTAATTGTCCAGCATGACCTGATAGTTTCGGTAAGGAAATAGAGCTATCACTTGCTCCAACCGTAATTGCAAATGGTGAAGCACCTGGTGATCCGAGTGTTGATGGATTTGGTCCAGAGTTACCAGCAGCAACGACTGTAACAACGCCTGAAAGCATTGCATTATTAACAGCGATAGATGTTGGATCGAGTGGATTGTTGCTATCATCACCTAACGATAAGTTAATAACGTTCATACCGTCAGAAATGGATTTATCAATTGCAGCGATAATACCTGAACTATCTCCACTTCCGTATGGACCGAGTACACGATAGTTATACAGTTCAATGTCAGGTGCAACACCTTTTACTGCTGAATCAGATTGGTTCTTCTTTTGGGCAGAAACGATACCTGCTACGTGAGTGCCGTGGGCTGTGTAGAAGGAAGAACCACGGTTATCAAATTCAGGAGCACCAGATTGTTGCCATTCTGAATAAGTAGTTTCCATTGGATCTGCATCATTATTAATAAAGTCCCAACCCTTTACTGAGTTTAGGTCTACTTTGCTAGAGTCCTCACCAGGTTTCGCGCGATAGCCTTTATATACGTCTTTTAAGTCAGGATGATTGTAATCAATACCTGTATCTAATACACCAACTTTAATTCCTTTTCCGGTAATGCCCTCACTATGTAACTTATCTACTCCAATTTGCGGGATGCTATCTGTTAGTTTTTGAGGCGCTTTTTGCTCAGCTTGTTTTGGTAAATTTAATTTCACTTCGTAATCTTTCCAAATACGTTTTACAACGCCAATTCGTAACAATTCTTCTACTGTATTTGCTGGTAATGTCATCGCAACACCATTTATCGCATGCTTATAAGAACGTTTAATTTGTACAGACTGGAAGTTTCCTGATTTTACTGATGGGCTGAATTGATAAAGACGTTTTAGTCCTTTTTCGAATTCTTCATGTTCTTGATCAATACGTGCTTTTATATTTTCAGGAGCAGACTGTAATCCTTTTTCTTTTTGTTTTAATTCATTAATCTTTACTGGAGCAGTTTGAAATTCTACGATGATATTTACAGGCTCAGAACTACTCGTATTAATATCTGGTGAAATTGTAAAACCAGGGTTGGCATCTACCGTTTGTAATGCCAGGCGTTGTTCTTTAGAAAGCTTAGATAATATAGAATGAGCATTTGAAGATTCAATTTGGTTAATAGGACTTTCAGCAAGTACATTGAACGGAATAGCAGTTGAAAACAAAACGCCAGCTGTTACAATTCCGGTAACAAAACGATTTTTCTTTTTCATTTATAGGCCTCCGGTAATTTATATTTTTAAAAATTATTTCTCCACGCCAGCTGTTTGCTCAGTATGGAATGTCCAGTTTAGCTGCAGGGAATCACCTTGAAATTTATTTTGATCTCGGTCGTTATCTTCAAATGAGAAGAGGACGTGTAAGTAATCTGTTTCACCAGATTTAATACCATCTATTAAGTTATGACGTTCTAGAGACGTAGCGACATCTTCAGGTTTCATAGTTTTTAATTGTGATAGTTTTGTTTCCCACACAATCTCATGATCATCGTTTGGATTAGATGGCTGTCCATCATTTACTAGAAACTTGACGATAATGTGATCACCTAAATCTTCACCGTCATTATTTTGCTTTGCATCTGTAACTTCATATGATGTTTCAAGTGCTACTTTTGCGATATCCAATGTACCTTTATTTTCAAGCTTGAAGTTCCTTTCAATAAAATCACCTGGTTTTAAATCTTTCACATTAACGATTACACTTGGATTAATAGAAAGATCTAGTGTTCCAGCTTGAAATGAGTTACTTGATGTTTCTGAATCACTGAAATAGGCGAATACACCGCCGAATGTAAGGGATAAGCCAAGTGAAGCGGTGATAACTCCCATTCCTACTTTTTGTTTTAATGACATAAGAAAGCCTCCTAGTTAAATTTGTATAGCAACCGTTCGCAACAAGGATAAATAAGTAAACATAGTAGTCCGCTATGAATTGTAGTTACGAAAAATCGATGTTCTTTATTGAGAACAAGTATATGCTTATGAATTTCGCATTTCAATAAAATTGTGACAAAAAATATTGAGAAACATTTTTTTATGACAGATTATTTTGTTTTGATTTTGAGTGGAAAATAGCATGAAAAATAGGATAGACATAATAAAATAAAGGTTGAGAAAAAATAATTGGTAAAAATATAGAAGAATAATAAAGCGTTTTCAATGAATATTCGTCAAAATTCGATATTTTACACGGAAATGTGAAGGAAAACTAACATTTTTAAGAAAAAAACGAATGTTTTTTATAAATTAACAAGGATATTGCAGTTTTTCGCAGAAATAGTTAAAGTATAAAAAATTCTGTCATCTAAGTGAGGTGAGCATATTGAGTGTAATAAATTGTGAAGAAGTGAAACGAGATGAGTTTCATACAGAAAAGTACTATAAAAGTTATAACATCTTTGGCGCACATGTTGTGACGGAAGGTGAGATTCAAGGGGTACGATTTACAGTGTGGGCTCCTCATGCGAAAGCAATGAGTGTTGTTGGAGATTTTAATGAGTGGGATTATGAGCAACATAAAATGCTACAAGTGACAGAAGAAGGCGTTTGGTCCTTGTTTATACCGCATATTGAAGAAGGAGAAATATATAAATATGCGATTGAAACGTTGGCTGGTGACGTCATTTTAAAGGCAGATCCGTATGCTGTATATGCAGAAGTAAGACCGAATACGGCATCTGTAGTTTTTGATATAAAGGGATATGAATGGAATGATAAAAACTGGACTCGTAAGAAAAAGAAAAAATCGATTTATAAAGAAGCGATGACAGTTTATGAATTGCATTTTGGTTCTTGGAAAAAGAAAGAAGATGGAACACTGTATTCTTACAGGGAAATGGTAGAAGAACTCATTCCATATGTGGTGGAACATCAATTTACACATATTGAAATTATGCCGCTTGTTGAGCATCCATATGATCGTTCTTGGGGATATCAAGGAACGGGATATTATGCAGCGACGAGTAGATTTGGTACACCGCATGATTTAATGTATTTTGTCGACGAATGTCATAAATATGGAATCGGTGTCATTTTAGATTGGGTGCCGGGGCATTTTTGTAAAGATGCTCACGGTTTATATTTGTTTGATGGCACACCGACCTATGAATATAAAGATAAAGATGTACAAGAAAATCCAGTATGGGGAACTGTCAATTTTGATTTAGGAAAGAGAGAGGTACGTAATTTCTTAATTTCAAATGCGTTATTTTGGATGAGATATTTCCATATTGATGGTTTCAGAGTAGATGCAGTTGCGAACATGTTGTACTGGAATAAAGAAGGACAAGAGCAAAGTAATGAGCATGCTGTTTCATTTTTAAGAGAGTTAAATGAAGCAGTGTTTGCAGAGGATGAAGATTTTCTTATGACGGCAGAAGATTCAACAGCTTGGCCACTTGTAACAACTCCAACGTATGAAGGTGGGCTTGGATTCAATTACAAATGGAACATGGGCTGGATGAATGACGTGCTGAAATATATGGAGTGTGCGCCTGAATATAGGAAACACATTCATGAGAAAATGACGTTTTCTTTGCTATATGCGTACTCTGAAAACTTCATATTACCGCTTTCTCATGATGAAGTCGTTCATGGGAAAAAGTCGTTATTAAATAAAATGCCAGGTGATTACTGGGATAAGTTTGCTCAGCTTCGTTTATTATATGGATATTTCTTTACTCACCCAGGAAAGAAATTACTTTTCATGGGAGGGGAATTCGGACAGTTTGATGAGTGGAAAGACCTTGAAGATTTAGATTGGAATTTACATGATTTTGAAATGCATCGTTATATGCATGATTACTTTAAAGAGCTCATAGCATTGTATAAGCGCTCAAAACCACTTTGGCAGCTTGATCATTCGCCTGAAGGTTTTCAGTGGATTGATGCTAATAATAACGAGCAAAGTATTTTCTCGTTTATCCGCCAAGGGGATAAACAAGAGGATGCGTTAGTTATCGTATGTAATTTTACGAAAGCTACATATGAAAACTATAAAGTAGGTGTACCAGATTTCGAGTATTATAACGAGATTTTAAACAGTGATGCACAGCAATATGGCGGTTCGGGGCAAGTGAATAAGAAACGTCTTAAGACGATTCTAGAACCGTACCATAATCAAGCAGCACATGTAGAGATTACAATTCCACCATTTGGCGTATCCATATTACGACCAGTGAAGACGAGAAAGGGGAGCAAAAAACAAGATGGCTCAAAAACAAAAGTGCGTAGCAATGTTACTAGCAGGGGGAAAAGGTAGTCGATTAAGTGCATTAACAAAAAATTTAGCCAAGCCAGCTGTTCCATTTGGTGGTAAATATCGCATTATTGATTTTACGCTAAGTAACTGCGCAAATTCTGGTATTGAAACGGTTGGGATTTTAACGCAATATCAACCACTAGAACTTCATAATTATATCGGAATCGGCAATGCATGGGATTTAGACCGAGTAAGCGGTGGAGTCACAGTATTACCTCCTTATGCGGAGTCTTCAGGTGTGAAGTGGTACACAGGTACGGCAAGTGCCATTTATCAAAACTTAAACTATTTAAGTCAATATGAACCAGAGTATGTTCTTATTTTATCAGGCGACCATATTTATAAAATGGATTACAGTAAGATGCTAGATTACCATATTGAGAAAGAATCGGACGTATCCATTTCTGTTATTGAAGTACCTTGGGATGAAGCGAGTCGCTTTGGCATTATGAATACAAATGAAGAAATGGAGATTGTTGAGTTTGAAGAGAAACCACAATTTCCAAGAAGTAATCTTGCATCAATGGGAATCTATATTTTTAATTGGTCAATTTTGAAAGAGTATTTAGAGATGGATGCAAGAAACCCTGAATCTAGTAACGATTTCGGAAAAGACGTACTTCCGCTTTTATTGGATGAAGGGAAGAAGTTAATGGCGTATCCGTTTGAAGGATATTGGAAAGATGTTGGAACGGTGAAGAGCTTATGGGAAGCGAATATGGATTTGCTTCGCGATGAAACATCACTGAATTTAAACGATCGTAATTGGCGTATTTACTCTGTCAATCCAAACGAGCCGCCTCAATATATTGCTGAAAAGGCGAAAGTAGAAGAATCGCTTATTAACGAAGGATGCGTCATTGAAGGGGACGTGAAGCATTCTGTGTTATTCCAAGGAGTGACGGTGGAAGAAGGAAGTATGGTGATTGATTCTGTCGTTATGCCAGGGGCTAAGATTGGTAAAAATGTTGTGATTGAAAGAGCGATTGTTGGATCAGAAATGGTTATCGAAGATGGAACAATCATTCGTCCAGAAAAGAATGTTGACGATGTAGTATTAATTGCTGAAGGGAAATAGAAAAGGGGGATGAAATGAATGGGAGAAAAAATGTTAGGAATTATTAATGCAACGGGAAGTTTTCCTTCCTTAAAGAAAGTAACAGGGCATCGTTCACTAGCGGCGTTACCGTTTGGGGGCCGTTATCGACTCATTGATTTCATGCTTTCAAATATGGTGAATTCTAGTATTCATAGTGTGGCAGTTTTTACAAGCCATAAAAATCGTTCGTTAATGGACCATGTTGGTTCAGGAAAACAGTGGGATTTAGATAGAAAACGAGACGGACTATTTTTATTCCCGCCAAACTGCCAATGTGACCAAGATGAATTTGGGTCTTTTGCACACTTTAGAAGACATATTGATTATTTTCTAAGAAGCAGAGAAGAGTACGTTGTTATTACGAATAGCCATCTCGTAACAGCATTAAATTTTCAAGCGGTGTTAGAGCGACATATACATACGGCAGCTGATATTACAGAAGTTTGCCATAAAGGGGTTTCGCTTCAAACATACGTGTTAAAGAAACAATTATTGTTAGACTTATTTGAGTCATATAAAGGTGTGGAACAATACAGTTTATTTGATGTAGTGAGAGAAAAGCGCGGGAAATCATTACACATTGCTACATATGAACATACTGGATATGTAGCAATTATTGACTCGATTGAAAGTTACTATAAACATAGCTTAGAAATTTTGCAACCTGCTATTTGGAAGCAATTATTTAAGAAAGAAGCACCGATCTTTACGAAAGTAAAAGATGAGCCACCAACTCGTTATTTAAAGGGTGCAGTCGTGAAAAATACAATGATTGCAAATGGCAGTATTATTGAAGGGGAAGTCGAAAACAGTGTTGTTTCCCGTTCGGTTAAAATTGGAAAAGGTTCAATTATTCGTAACAGTATTATTATGCAAAAGAGCCAAATTGGAGATAACTGTATAATAGACGGTGTTATTATTGATAAAGACGTGAAAATTGGCGACGGTGTCGTATTAAAAGGAAGCGCCGATGAGCCGTATGTTGTAGAAAAAGGAAGCGTACAAAACAGTACGATTAATAGTTATTCCTAAAGAATCAGTGGGGGCTTTTTCCTCCACTGATTAAAGTTTTAATTTAAATGAAAACTCGAAGGGAGGAAGCTGCAAGAGGAGTAATAAAAACTTTTCGCGCAGTGGGACAACAAGTGAATATTTTATTTGCAGTATCAGAATGTGTACCGTTTGTGAAATCGGGAGGATTAGCTGATGTAGCGGGTGCGCTCCCAAAAGAGCTAAAAAAATTAGGAGTGGACGTTCGTATTATACTTCCGAATTATAGTCTCATTCCGCAAAAGTTAAGAGATGGATGTACGTTACATAAAGTAATTAACGTCCCTCTTGGGTGGAGAAATCAATATTGTGGAATTTTAAAAGGTGAGCAAGACGGAATTACGTATTACTTAATAGATAATGAATATTATTTTAAGAGAGATTCTCTGTATGGTCATTACGATGACGGAGAGCGTTTTTCTTATTTCTCAAAAGCAGTGTTAGAGTGTATTCCGCACCTTGATTTTGAAGTGGATGTTCTTCATAGCCATGATTGGCATACGGCTATGGTTAATTTCTTACTTCGTGAAAAGTATCAAGATAACCCGTTATATGAGCGTATTAAAACGGTATATACGATTCATAACTTGCAGTTCCAAGGTGTATTTCCTCCTGAAGTGATGTACGACTTGTTAGAGCTTGGTGATGAATATTTTCATAGTGAGCAGCTAGAGTTTTATGGAAACGTAAACTTTATGAAAGGTGGTATTATTGCTTCGGATCAAATTACAGCGGTGAGCCCGACGTATAAAGAAGAAATTCAATATGAATTTTTCGGTGAGAAGTTAGATGGATTACTGCGAAAATATAATGATAAGCTTAGCGGCATTGTAAATGGTATTGATACGAGCGTATATAATCCAGAAACGGATTCGTATATTAAGGCCCAGTATGATGCAGAGTCATTATATGAAAAGAGTGAAAATAAACGCGCCTTGCAGCGTTATTTTGGTTTGCCAGAAAAAGAGGATACACCAATTATTTCAATGGTAACGAGATTAACGAAGCAAAAAGGTCTTGATTTAGTACGTACTGTATTCCGCGAAATAATGGAAGAAGATGTACAATGTATTATTTTAGGTTCAGGTGATTCGGAATATGAGCAATTCTTTGAGTGGATGGCATATGAGTATCCGGAGAAGGTAAAAGTTTATATCGGATTTAATGAAGAATTAGCTCACCAAGTGTATGCGGGAAGCGATTTGTTTTTAATGCCATCGCTGTTTGAACCGTGTGGACTTGGACAACTTATCGCATTAGCATACGGTACGATTCCAATTGTAAGAGAAACAGGTGGGTTAAACGACACGGTACATTCTTATGATGAAGAAACTGGAGAAGGAAATGGTTTCAGTTTCACGAATTTTAATGCACATGACATGCTGCATACGATTCATCGTGCAATTGAATTCTATCATGATAAACCAGTGTGGGAGCAGCTTGTAAAACAAGCGATGACTGAAGATTATAGCTGGGAGCAATCGGCTCTTGCTTATAAGGAATTGTATAAAAGTCTCATGGAATAACATGTAGGTGGTGAAAAAATGTTTACTCATGTTGAAAGTTTTAAATCAACTTTTCTAGAAAAGTTAGAGACGATGTATGGTAAAAGTTTTAAAGATTCTACAACTCGTGATCAATATAATACGCTTGGCCATATGGTACGTGAGTATATGAATAGTCAATGGATTGCAACGAACGAGAGTTATCGATCCGGAGAGCAAAAGCAAATGTATTACTTGTCTATTGAGTTTTTGCTTGGACGTTTGCTTGGAAGTAACATCTTGAATTTAGGTATTCGAGATGTATGCGAGCAGGGGTTATCTGAACTAGGGATTTCATTACAAGAGTTAGAAGAAGTGGAAGCAGATGCAGGCCTTGGTAATGGTGGGCTTGGACGCTTAGCAGCCTGTTTTCTCGATTCACTCGCATCTTTAAACTTACCAGGACACGGCTGTGGAATTCGTTATAAACATGGTTTGTTTGATCAGAAAATTGTTGATGGTTATCAAGTTGAATTTCCAGAACAGTGGCTTCTTCATGAAAACGTATGGGAAGTAAGAAGGTATGATCAAGCTGTAGAAGTAAGTTATTTCGGCAGTGTTGAACCGCTAGAAATTGACGGGCGTTTAGAGTTTAGGCATACAAATGCAGAAGTCATTATGGCCGTGCCATATGATGTGCCGGTAGTTGGCTATGAGACGAGTACTGTAAATACACTTAGACTTTGGAATGCTGAACCAGTTCCTTTCCCGCAAAACTGCAAAGATATTTTGAAATATAAGCGTGAAACAGAGGCTGTATCGGAGTTTTTATATCCAGATGATACGCATGATGAGGGAAAAATACTTCGTTTAAAACAACAGTATTTCCTCGTATCAGCAAGTTTGCAAAATATCGTTCGAATGCATAGAGAAAGATATGGTGACCTTCGTCAACTACATGAAAAAATTGCGATCCACATTAACGATACACATCCGGTTTTAGCAATTCCGGAACTGATGCGTATTTTACTAGACGAAGAAAAGTTAGCATGGGAAGAAGCTTGGCACATAACGACGCAGACGATTTCTTATACGAATCATACGACGTTATCAGAAGCGCTCGAAAAGTGGCCAATTCACATTTTTAAACCGTTATTACCGAGAATTTATATGATTATTGAAGAGATTAATGAACGTTTCTGTCATGAACTGTGGGAACAGTATCCGCATGAGTGGGATCGTATTGAAGCAATGGCGATTATTGCACATGACCTTGTGAAAATGGCTCATTTAGCGATTGTCGGTAGCCATAGCGTAAACGGTGTAGCAAAAATTCATACGGAAATATTAAAGCAGCGGGAAATGCGATTGTTTTATGAATTTTATCCAGATAAGTTTAATAATAAGACGAATGGAATTGCTCATAGGCGCTGGCTTATGAAAGCAAATCCACAGTTAACAAATCTCATTTCAGAGGCGATTGGAACGGAGTGGAAGAAAGAACCGATTAAGCTTCAAGAGCTACAATTAGTTCAATATGATGCGAGTTTCCAAGAGAAATTTGCAGAGGTAAAACAAGAGCGTAAAGAGATTTTAGCGGAGCGTATTCATGATACAATGGGGATTACCATTGATCCAAATTCTATTTTTGATGTGCAAGTGAAAAGATTACATGCTTATAAACGACAATTATTAAATGTTCTTCATATTTTATATTTGTATAACCGTTTGAAAGAGGATGCTAGTTTTACATTTTATCCGCGTACTTTTATTTTTGGAGCGAAAGCATCACCTGGCTATTATTACGCGAAAAAAATTATTAAATTAATAAATGAACTCGCAAGAAAAGTAAATAATGACCCGTATGTCAGTCAATATATGAAAGTTATCTTTCTAGAAAACTATCGAGTTTCTTTAGCTGAAGATATATTCCCAGCAGCGGATGTAAGTGAACAAATTTCAACGGCGAGTAAAGAAGCATCGGGAACAGGTAATATGAAATTTATGATGAATGGTGCGATTACACTCGGAACGCTAGACGGTGCTAACGTTGAAATAAAAGACCGGGTCGGTGAGGATAACTGTTTTATTTTCGGTTTAACAGCCGAAGAGGTTCTTCATTACTATCAAAATGGTGGGTATCGTGCAAGTGATTATTATCACCACAATAGGCACATTAAAAAAGTAGTTGATCAATTAACAAATGGTTTCTTTGCACAATCGGGAGCTGAATTTGAAGCGATTTACGATTCTCTCGTTATTCAAAACGATGAATATTTCGTTCTGCGAGATTTTGGTCCATATGCTGAAAGACAAGAGGCTGTCGGTAGAGCTTATGAGAACCGAACGAAGTGGCTAGAAATGTCGATTTTAAATATTGCACAGTCTGGTCATTTTGCGAGCGATCGAACAATTTTGCAGTACAGTAATGAAATTTGGGGTATCGGTAATGCAGTTAAACAGTTTTAAAGAGGTTGCTATATTGGGAGATATATTATCGATTTACCAACCGAAATGGATATTAATAAATAAAACGAGCTTAATAAAATTAAGCTCGTTTTATTTATTTTGCTTAAGAAAGAAATGGAACAGTGGTATATATGATACCTGCCCCATCATACTCTCCTGTCGCAAAGTATGAAAATGTAAAGAAACCTGTAACCGTAAAAATTACAATAAGAAAAAGTGCGAAGATAAATTTTAACATGTAAGGTCCCCTCATCCAAAAATAACTTCATACATTATTATAGTATACGAATATTTTATTTCCAATTGTTTACTGGTTAAAAATGAGAAGTCAGACATGTTTTGTATGTTGTAATGGAATGATTATTTGTAATGGATTTTGTGTTTTTTGTAAATGTCATGTTGTGATGGACGTGTGCATACTCCCAATCATGATCATTAAAATTTATGTTTCGGGGAGGGAGAAGTGGGACGACATCGAACAAGTTGACGAAACGAAAGCTACTAGCTACTTGTAGTTTATAATAATTTCGAAAAGCGATATCTCCTACTTTTGGAGAAGCGAATGTATAAAGTCCATACTGTGCGAAGGCAGTATTTATACGTGCATCTAATATGTGTAATGTGGCAAGCGCGCCACCTAGACTATGCCCAGTAGCTAGCAGTTTTTTATGTGCTGGCAATGATACGAGCATATCCATAATAGAATCACGACAAGACTCATAAATAGAGAGAAAACCGTTATGGACATTTCCGCCATTTAAAGCATAAGGATAAGGTTTTTGATTGACGAGAGAATCAATAATCCAATCGGGGTCTGTTTGAGTGCCTCTGAAGGCAACAATAATTGTATCCTCAGATTCTAATATAAATCCGAACCATTCTGTTGTTTGAATGGCCTTTCCTTGAAACCCTTGTACATATTGAAAACCATCTGGTATTTCGAAAATGCCATTTTGTTTATATTGTTCATACGTTAACTCACAACAAGAAGCTAACAGTATGGCAGTGTCTTTATCAAAGGATAAAGGAGTACGCATTAAGGAAGCCCTCCTTAAGAAAAAGTATAGTTTAATATATGCAGTGAGGAACTTGATTCATTCTTTTGGAGGTGGGGAATAGCTTGTATCGCTTATCTAAATCAGTGGAGGAAATTATAACGTCAAAATAAAACAGTGCCTGATAAGGGCACTGTTTACTCTTTTTCATCTCAAGGAATCGACTTTTTTAGTTATTCTTAATGAACTGACGCATACGTTAGTTGCATAAGTAAGAGGTTTGAAAAAATAGTCTGTATATATTTGAACGATGAATAACTTACCTATTTTCTTATGTTTGTTTACACTATATACAGAAAAATTTGAAAAACAAAACGTATTATTTATCTGTTTGTTTTTGCTTCTTTTTCAAATACTCCGTACGCAATTTTTCAAGTTGCTGCTTTTTATCAAATTTGGCAGGTTTCTGTTTTTCATGGAACTTTGCCACAGCTACCTGACTTTTGGAATCCAATTGATATTTTCCCACTTTGTTCACCTACTTTTCTTGTCTCTAAAGAGAATCTATTCAACAAATATAATATACCTTATTTTCCTGAAGTAAACCTTATTACTTTATTTTAACTGCTTTTTCTCGTTTGTAGACGTAAATTAAAACACCCTTTCACTGCATTACTGCGAGCAAGGGTGTTTTAATTTTATTATTTTATTAGTTGATGGCCATGCCTACATAAGGGCACAGTTTACTCTTTCCCATCTAATAAACGACCAAGTCCACCTAATACACTACCTTCGCCAGTACTTTGCGCTGCTGGGCTTGTAAGGCGTGCTGCTAAGCGGCTAAGTGTTAAGGACTGAATCCAAACTGTTCCAGGACCTTCTAATGTTGCGAAGAATAAACCCTCGCCGCCAAATAGAGCTGTTTTTACTTTACCAACGAACTCGACATCATAGTTAATGTCTTTTGTCATAGCAACGAGACAACCTGTATCAATGCGAAGTTTCTCACCAGGTTTTAATTCACGTTTATATACAGTTCCACCTGCGTGCATGAAAGCAAGGCCATCACCTTCAAGTTTCTGCATGATGAAACCTTCACCACCGAAGAAACCAGTTCCTATTTTTTTCGTAAATTCAATTCCGATGGAAACACCTTTTGCGGCACAAAGAAAGGCATCTTTTTGACAAACTACTTTTCCTTGATACTCTGTTAAATCTACAGGAATAATTTTACCAGGATAAGGAGCAGCAAATGAGACGTGGCGCTTGCCGTGACCTGTATTTGTAAATACAGTCATAAACATACTTTCGCCTGTAACGAGACGTTTACCAGCGCCCATTAATTTTCCGAATAAACCTCCAGATGGGCCAGAACCATCACCGAAGATTGTTTCCATTTCTATGTAATCTTCCATCATCATCATTGCGCCAGCTTCTGCGATCACGCTCTCTTCTGGATCTAACTCAATTTCAACAAACTGCATATCATCGCCATATAACTTATACTCGATTTCGTGTGCTCTCATTTTTTTCACCTCGTATGTAATAGATACTTATATTGTACAGAATTTAATAGGATTAGAATACTTTAGTTTTGTTAATTTTCAAATAAAGTGGAACCAGCCAAAACTGATTATCAGCTCCCGCCAATCAAGCTGTCCACAAATGGCGGGATAATATATGAATATGGAAATTCAACATTATATTAAAATTATAAAAAAATGGTGGAATGAAAGTGTTCTCATTTGACGTTTTGGATATAGCGTGATATAGTGAAATCACTATTGAGCTACATAATGTGGTACGGAAATAAAGCACGTTGAATTAAAGGCTGTAAGCTTGTTATACATTCATGTCCTTTATATCCACCTTTTCATGTGGATTCATAGTTTCATTTTTATTTAGGAGGTACATGACATGCAAACAGGTAAAGTTAAATGGTTCAACAGCGAAAAAGGTTTCGGTTTCATCGAAGTTGAAGGTGGAGACGATGTATTCGTTCACTTCTCAGCTATCCAAGGTGACGGATTCAAAACTTTAGAAGAAGGTCAAGAAGTTTCTTTCGAAATCGTTGAAGGTAACCGTGGACCACAAGCTGCTAACGTTACAAAAAACTAATTAGCTAGCGATAAAAAGCATTCCGATTTTCGGAATGCTTTTTTTTATTCTTTGGAACTAGATTCATTTGAAGATAATTCACCTTTGAAGGTACGTTCTTCAAAATCATCAAGCATTTGTTCATATTCTTCATGCTCTTCTGTAGCGAAAACTTGTGGGTTTTTCCCGTACATATCCGTACCGATAAAGTTTTCAAAATCCTCCACGTAGCCTACGTTTTCTTCACTATTTACATACATGCCATTATAGTTTTTTGAATCTTGTCTTTCTAAATCAGACGGCGTTTCAGATGTTCCGTAATTTGCGACATCTTGCCACGCATCTTCCGCATCGTACTCAACAGAATGGTCCTCATCATGCTTGTGGAAAGAAGGGGATAACACTTCCTCTTCAACTGGACGCGTATCCATGTTTAATTTATTTGTCGCGTGCTGAACGCATGTTGTAGCAGTCGGCATTGCTTCTAATCTTTCGAATGGAATCTCTTCGCCAGACACTTCGCAAATGCCGTACGTACCCGCTTCTATTTTTTGCAAGGCGTGTTTCGTGTCATTAAGCTGTTTATGCCAAAGTTCAATAAGCCCGAAGTCTTTTTCACGTTCATATAGCTCTGTAGCCATATCAGCTGGATGGTTATCATAGCTAGACAGTTCTCCTACTGAGTCACGTTCAGAAGCACGATCTGTATTTTCATGAGTTTGTATCGTTTGCTCTAGTTCTTGTTTTTGTTTTTCTAAAATGGATTTAAATTGACCTACTTGTTGTGGAGTTAACATAGTCGTCCACCTTCCTACAATTCAGTTTCTTTACATAGTATGAGCGTTGAGAGTAGGAATTATGAGATGAATTTTAGATATGAAAAAGGAGCCGCATAAGCAGCTCCTTTTATAGAAAGTATCCAAGTAATAATCCGATTCCCATTAGGAAACCGAAGATTGTATTTGTTTTTGCTGTTGCAATCATCGCAGGTACCATTTCCATCGGAATGCTTTTGCCGATAAAGCCTTTCGTCGCTTTAAATGCTTTCGGAGCACTTAAAAATACGATAAGCATCCATGGTGATACGATGCCCACGATAATTAAAGCAATTGTCCAAATGTAGGAAACGATGAACATCGAAGCAAGTACACCAACAGCTCGCTCACGTCCGACGAGAATTGCTAACGTTTTACGACCGTTTTCTTTATCGCCATCCAAGTCACGGATATTATTCGCTAGTAAAATGGCACCAATTAAAATGGAGCTTGGAATAGATAGTAAAATGACTTCTGATGTTACAGTTCCAGTTTGAATAAAGAATGAAATCCCAATAATAATGACACCCATAAATAATCCGGCTGTCAACTCTCCAAATGGTGTATATGCAATTGGAAGTGGGCCACCTGTATAAAGGTAAGCAACAGCCATACAAACAAGACCGATTGCAGCAAGCCACCAGCTAGAATTCATACAAATATAAACACCTAATAGTATTGCGATGCCGAAAAATCCAAATGCTAAGTTAAGCACTGTTTTTGGCTGAATGCCATCGCGAACGATAGCGCCGCCGATACCAACTGAACCTTCGTGATCGAGTCCTCTTTTATAATCAAAGTATTCATTAAACATGTTTGTTGCTGCTTGAATGAGAAGACAAGCAAGAAGCATCATAAGGAAAAGAGGAAGATGTATTTGATTTATACCTCCGACCTGCATCGAATATGCTGTTCCGATGAAAACAGGCACGAAAGCTGCTGTTAATGTATGGGGACGTAGTAAACTCCACCAGATGCGCCAGCCGGTTTGCTTACTTGGCTTTGGCGCCGTAGGAGAGGAATTCGTTTTGACGTTCATTTCCATGTTGAATCCTCCTTTGGTCACATATTGTACACAACTAAGTGTAGAAAAAGCATCATTTAGTGTCAACGTTTATTTTCTAGGAAGAGAAGGTGAATTTCTCAGAAATGCTAAACGTTGACAGGCCTTTCGTTTGAGGTGTATCTTAAAATCAAGCGTAATTATGACTATTTTTCGCCCATAGGGGGGAGACAATTGTGATTCAAACGAAACAAAAAGGCTTGCAAGAAGTTCTTATTGCAGCTATCAAGCGTGCAACTAACGAAAAAACATTGGTTAGTTTTGTAAAACAAATAGACTGGGTGGATCCGCTTCTGTTCTATGCAGCAGGAAAAAGGATTTCATTCGAAAATAGATGTTATTTTGCAGACCCGGCTCAGCATGTAATATTTGCAGGAATTGGCTCTGTTTTCACTATAGCAAATTCTTCTCATAAGCGCTTTCAAACCGCTCGCGACGAGTGGGAGAAAGTAAAAGAGAATGCATTTGTCCAAAGAGATGAATATGAATTTGGAACGGGTCCGCTTTTATTTGGTGGTTTTTCATTTGATCCAGAAAAAGAGAAAACGGACCTATGGAAAGAATTTAAAGATACGACATTTTCACTACCAGCATTTTTATTAACTGTAAAAAATGAAAAAGCATGGTTAACGATGAATACATTTGTTTCAGCAACAGATTGTGCAGAAACTCTTTCTAACGAAATGATTTCTTTAGAAGAGAAGATTTTGGGAGAGAGTAAATGTGCGCTAAACGGATCGAAATTGACTGTTATTTCTAAAGTAGAAGTGGATCCGAAAGGCTGGATGAAAGCAATTGAAAAAGTACAAGATGAGATGAAGCAGGGTAACGTGCAGAAGGTTGTATTGGCGAGGGAACTAAAAGTAGAGATGAATCAGTCGATTGATTCTGCTCTTGTTTTAGAAGCACTTCGCATTGGTCAACCGGATTGTTACGTATTTTCTTTTGATTATAAAGGAGCATGCTTCTTAGGAGCGACGCCTGAGAGATTAATTCGCAAAGAAGATGAGAAATTTACATCGATGTGTCTTGCGGGTTCAATCGGTCATGGTCATTCTATAGAAGAAAGTAAGCGAAATAGTAATGCGCTTCTTCATGATGAAAAGAATTTAGCTGAACATGGGTATGTTGTTAACATGATCCGCTCGGTACTAAATGAACATTGCGAATACGTTAATATTCCGGAAAGCCCAGGTTTATTAACAACGAAAAACTTAATTCACTTATATACGCCTGTAGAAGCAAAAGGCGATGCGAGTCTTTTAACAATGGTAGAAGAATTACATCCAACACCAGCTCTTGGCGGGACACCTCGTTTGGAAGCGATGAAACTGATCCGTGATGTTGAATTGTTAGACAGAGGGTTGTATGGTGCACCGATTGGCTGGATAGATGATGAAGGAAATGGTGAATTTGCGGTTGCGCTGCGCTGCGGATTATTAAACGGCGAGAAAGCATCCTTATTTGCCGGTTGTGGTATTGTAATTGATTCAATCCCGCAGCTTGAATATGAAGAAACAAGTTTGAAGTTTAGACCGATGCTTGGTGCTTTGGAGGAATTAATGAAATGAACAATCATATAGAAGCATTATCATATTATTTAGGCGCGTTCGTGGATGAACTGACGCGTCTAGATGTATGTGATGTTGTCATTAGTCCAGGCTCACGGTCAACGCCGATTGCTTTACTAATGGAACAACACGAAGGAATGAACACATATTTACATGTGGATGAAAGATCAGCAGGATTTTTCGCGCTCGGTATTGCGAAAGCAAAAAAACGCCCAGTAGCATTATTATGTACGTCAGGAACAGCAGCAGCGAACTATTATCCAGCTGTATGTGAAGCTTTTCATTCAAGGGTCCCACTTATCGTCTTAACAGCGGATAGACCGCATGAATTAAGAGATGTTGGTGCACCACAAGCAATGAATCAATTTAATTTATACGGTACTTTTGTGAAACAATTTACAGAGATGGCACTGCCAGAAGCAAGTGAAGCGATGTATCATTACGCTCGTATGACGACGCAGCGTATAGTAGCAAATGCTTGTTTAGCGCCGCAGGGTCCTGTTCATCTTAATTTTCCAGTTCGCGAGCCACTTATCCCTGATTTCTCACTAGAAAGCTTATGGGATAAAGGACGTAGTGAATATACAGGAGTAGTTCAGCAAGGAAACGCGGTGATGCCGAGTGAATATGTAGATTCTCTTGTAGGGCGCCTTTCACATATGGAAAAGGGGCTTATTATTTGTGGAGATGATAGTCATGCAGAAATTGCAATGTTTGCAACGCAACTAGCTGAAAAAACTGGCTATCCTATATTAGCAGACCCACTTTCTAATATTCGTAGCGGACACCACGATAAAACGATGGTAATTGACTGTTATGATACATTTTTACGAAATGAAAAGTTAAAAGAAACATGGAAACCGGACGTTTTAATTCGCTTTGGTGGTATGCCTGTTTCTAAATCATTAACGCAGTTCATAAAAAAACAAACAAAAGCAGTTCATATCGTTGTCGATGAATCAGGACAATGGAGAGATCCAGCTCTTGTTGCGACAGAAGTTGTGCAAGCAAGTGACATTGAATTCTGCAAGGCATTAATAGAAAAAATGCCAGTTATGAAAAAGAATGATTGGTCCCTAATGTGGCAACATATAAACGAAAAAACGAAGGAAACGCTTCGTGAAATGGAAACATATGAAACTGCATTTGAAGGAAAGGTTATTACAGATATTGTGCGCGTATTACCAGAAGATGCAACGTTATTTGCGAGCAATAGTATGCCAATTCGTGATACAGACTCATTCTTCTTCACATCGGATAAAAACATCCATGTGATGGCAAACCGTGGTGTAAATGGTATTGATGGAATCATTTCGACAGCTCTAGGAGCAAGCGTTATTTGCGACCCACTTGTATTAGTAATTGGTGATTTATCATTTTATCACGATTTAAATGGACTGTTAGCAGCGAAATTACATGAATTAAATATAACAATTGTCGTTGTAAATAATGATGGTGGGGGTATTTTCTCATTCTTACCACAGTATGAGAAAAAGGAACATTTTGAATCATTATTTGGAACACCAATTGGACTTGATTATGAGCACGTTGTCAAAATGTACGGCGGTTCATTTAGCCGTGTAAATGGTTGGGAGCAATTCCGAGAAGAAGTTCGAAAAGGAACGACGACAGAAGGTTTACACGTTGTGGAAATTTGTACGAATCGTGATGAAAACTTAACATTGCACCGTACGTTATGGGCAAAAACACAGGACGTAATTACTACATCGTTGCAAGGTGAATCAAAATGAACGTAACGCTGCAAGGTGTATCGTATGAATATGAAGTAGTCGGAAGCGGGGAACCACTTCTACTTCTTCATGGTTTTACGGGAAGCATGGAAACGTGGCGTTCTTTTATCTTTTCATGGAGTGAGCAGTTTCAAGTTATTGTAGTGGATCTTGTTGGACACGGAAAGACTGAGAGTCCTGAAAATGTTGCGCATTATGATATCCGAAATGTGGCATTGCAAATGAAAGAACTACTAGATTACCTTCATATTGAAAAAGCACATATACTTGGCTACTCAATGGGAGGAAGACTGGCGATTACGATGGCATGTCTATATCCAGATTATGTACACTCTCTTTTATTAGAAAATTGTACAGCTGGGCTCGAAAACGAAGCAGATAGAAAAGAACGTCGTGAAAAAGATGATCGACTTGCCGATAAAATTGAGCGAGAAGACATAGAAAGTTTTGTATCTATGTGGGAAAATATTCCGCTTTTTGAAACGCAAAAACGTTTAGCAAAAAACGTACAAGAAGCGGTGCGAAAAGAACGACTTGCTAACAATCCAAAAGGACTTGCAAATAGCTTGCGCGGCATGGGAACGGGGGCTCAGCCTTCATGGTGGGATGAGCTGAAAAACTTAAAAATACCTGTTCTTTTAATGAACGGAGAGTATGATGAAAAGTTCTTTCGTATATTAAAAAATATTGAAAAATGCATCTCTGACGCGAAATTTGTCAAAATTGATGGTGCTGGCCATGCAATTCATGTGGAACAACCGGAAAAGTTTGATACAATAGTAAAGGGATTTCTAAAAACTATGCAGTGATGCTTTTTTCAGTTAAGAATGAAGTTACACTTATAGAGGAGATCAGAAATATACAAGGAGGTAGTTGTAATGGCTATTGAATGGGTAAAAGAAGGCAATTACGAAGATATTATTTATTCAACATACAATGGTATCGCAAAGATTTCGATTAACCGCCCTGAAGTACATAATGCATTCCGTCCTAAAACGGTAATGGAGTTAATCGACGCTTTTGCACAAGCTCGTGATGATGCAAATATTGGCGTTATCATTTTAACAGGTGAAGGTGGACGTGCATTCTGTTCTGGCGGCGACCAAAAAGTTCGCGGTCATGGTGGATATGTAGGTGACGACCAAATCCCTCGTTTAAACGTATTAGACTTACAACGTCTAATTCGCGCAATTCCTAAACCAGTTATCGCAATGGTAGCAGGTTATGCAATCGGTGGTGGACACGTACTTCATATCGTATGTGACTTAACAATCGCTGCAGACAACGCTGTATTCGGACAAACAGGTCCTAAAGTAGGAAGCTTTGACGGTGGATACGGAGCTGGTTACTTAGCTCGTATGGTAGGCCACAAGAAAGCTCGCGAAATTTGGTACCTATGCCGTCAATACAACGCTCAAGAAGCACTTGATATGGGCTTAGTAAACACTGTAGTACCATTAGAAGAGCTTGAAGCAGAAACAGTACAATGGGCACAAGAAATTTTAGCAAACAGCCCAATGGCACTTCGTTTCCTAAAAGCTGCATTCAACGCAGACACAGACGGTCTAGCTGGTATTCAACAACTAGCTGGAGATGCAACGTTATTGTACTACACAACTGACGAAGCAAAAGAAGGTCGTGACGCATTCAAAGAAAAACGCAGTCCGGACTTCGGTCAATTCCCTCGTTTCCCTTGATCAAACCAAAAGCGGAAGCGGCTTGCTTAGAACAAGAGGGCGTTGGAACTCCTGACGTAGAGGCGCTTTTTGCCTCGTAGGAAGAAGTGAAGCCACCGAGCATTCTAGCTGCTGTAGCTGGATAAGACCAAACCGGAAACAAAACAACTAAGAGACTTGATATCATATCAAGTCTCTTTCTTTCATGAAAGGAGAATGAATGATGGAGACGATGCCAAATTGGTTAATGCAACGTGCATTTTTAACACCAGATCGCACTGCAATTGAAATAGAGGAAGAGAAAGTTACTTTTATGGAGCTGCATGAAAAAGTAGTATCTGTTTGTGAACACCTCACGCATGTTGGAGTGGAGCGAGGGCAAAAGGTGGCTGTTCTGATGAAAAATGGTATGGAGATGATTACAGTTATTCACGCCCTATCTTATGTAGGTGCAGTAGCTGTGCTTTTAAATACGCGTCTTTCAAGAGAAGAGCTACTTTGGCAAATGGATGATGCTGAAGTTGTTTGTTTAGTAACGGATCAAGATTTTGATGCTAAAGATGTTCCTGTTTATTCATTAGCCGAAGTGATGAATGGACCAAAAGAGGAAGCCTCTATACAAGAAGAGTTTTCTTTAGAAGAAGCGATGACAATTATTTATACGTCTGGGACGACAGGCAAACCGAAAGGCGTTATTTTAACGTACGGCAATCATTGGGCAAGCGCAGTCGGTTCGTCGCTTAATTTAGGACTTCGTGATGATGATTGTTGGTTAGCCTGCATGCCGATGTTCCATGTTGGCGGGCTATCTCTTTTAATGAAAAACATTATGTATGGCATGCGTATTTTACTTGTTCCGAAATATGATGCTGATTTTATTCATAAAGCACTTCAAACGAGAGGAGTAACAATTATTTCTGTCGTTTCTAAAATGTTAACTGATTTATTAGAGCGACTTGGGGCAGAGACATATCCATCTTCTTTACGATGCATGTTACTTGGCGGAGGACCAGCGCCAAAACCACTATTAGAAGCATGTGTAGAAAAAGGAATTCCTGTATATCAAACGTACGGTATGACAGAAACATCTTCGCAAATTTGTACGTTATCCGCAGATTACATGTTAACGAAAGTAGGATCAGCTGGAAAACCACTATTTCAGTGCCAACTTCGTATTGAAAAAGATGGCGTAGTAGTGCCACCATTTGCGGAAGGTGAGATTGTAGTAAAAGGACCGAACGTAACAGGCGGTTACTTTAACCGTGAAGATGCGACGCGAGAGACTATTCAAAACGGATGGCTTCATACTGGCGACCTCGGTTATTTAGACGAAGAAGGGTTTTTATACGTATTAGATCGCCGCAGTGATTTAATTATTTCTGGCGGAGAGAATATATACCCAGCTCAAATTGAAGAAGTGTTACTCTCCCATCCGGCAGTAGCGGAAGCTGGCGTTGTCGGTATGTCTGACGACAAATGGGGACAAGTACCAGCTGCTTTTGTTGTGAAAAGCGGGGCGGTAACAGAAGAAGAAATTCTTCATTTTTGCGAGGAGAAGTTAGCGAAATATAAAGTGCCGAAGAAAGCATGTTTCTTAAAGGAATTACCACGTAACGCTTCGAAAAAATTGTTAAGACGAGAGTTAAGACAATTAGTGGAGGAGATGTAGGTGGAAATAAAAAAAGCGACACTGTATATAACGGAAATGCCACTCGTAATCCCGTTTGCTGCAAGCTACGGGACTTACGAAAAGCGTGAGAGTATCGTTATTGAATTAGAGGATACGGACGGGTACATCGGATTTGGGGAAGTCGTTGCATTCTCTGAACCGTGGTATACGGAAGAAACGGTGAAGACAGCGCTGCATGTACTGCAAGACTTTTTAATACCTGATTTATTAAAGGCTGAAATTTCTCATCCGAATGAGGTACCGGGTCTATTTCAACATATAAAAAGAAACCGAATGGCAAAAGCCGGAATAGAGGGGGCTGTTTGGGATTTATATGCGAAGCGTCAAAAGAAATCGCTAGCGACAGTACTTGGCGGAACTAGTCATGAAATTGAAGTCGGCGTTGTAATTGGCCTTAATACGATTCCAGTTATGTTAAAACAAATCGAGAAGTACGCGGAAGAAGGATACGAGCGTTTTAAAGTGAAAATAAAGCCAGAGCATGATTACGAATTATTGAAAGAGATTCGTAAAGAGTTCCCAGGTATCCCGTTAATGGCTGATGCAAACTCAGCATATACATTAGGGGATACGGAGAGGCTGAAACGACTAGATGAATTCCAATTAATGATGATTGAACAACCGTTAGCGGATTACGATTTTCTTGATCACGCGGAATTGCAAAAGAAAATTGAAACGCCGATTTGTTTAGATGAAAGTATTCATAGTTTAGAAGATGCACGCGTTGCGATTACGCTTGGCAGCTGCCAAATTGTGAACATTAAACCAGGGCGAGTGGGCGGATTAACAGAATCAATCCAAATCCATAATTATTGTATGGAACATAACGTACCCGTTTGGTGCGGTGGTATGGTAGAGATGGGGATTTCACGAGCGCAAAATGTTGCTCTTGCGTCATTGCCTAACTTTACGATTCCAGGAGATATATCTGCTTCTAGTAGACATTGGGAGCAGGATATTATTTGGCCGGAAGTGATGCTTGAGGGCGGGAAAGTGATGGTGCCGCAAAGCGTTGATGCTGAGTATGAAGTAGATCGCGGAAGATTGGAAGAAATTACGAAGCAGCGGATTGTGTTTGAGCGGTAAATGGAAGTTTCATTAGGATGCCCGCAAATAGCGAGAGGATTTTGTCGTTCATTGTCGGTAAGTCGATATATTTCAATAATTGCTGATATAATTTGAGTTACGGTCGATATAATTGGAAAATCGCTGATATAATTTTATTTACCAAGGTTACTCTAACGAGTAGCCTTTTTGTATTGTACAAATTGGATAGACTAGTTTACAATCGAGCGTATAAAAATGGAATGAAAAAGGGGGAGTAAAATGAAGCGCATTTCAATTTTAATAGCGGATGATGAGGCAGAAATTGCTGATTTAATTGAGATACATTTAGAAAAAGAAGGGTACCACGTCGTGAAAGCAGCTGATGGAGAAGAGGCAATTCATATTATTGAAACGCAGCCAATCGACTTGGTAATTTTAGATATTATGATGCCGAAAATGGATGGGTATGAGGTGACGCGTCAAATTCGCACGAAACATCATATGCCGATTATTTTTTTAAGCGCGAAAACTTCGGACTTTGATAAGGTGACAGGTCTTGTACTAGGCGCGGATGATTATATGACGAAGCCTTTCACACCAATTGAATTAGTTGCACGTGTAAATGCACAACTGCGTAGGTTTTTTACGCTAAATCAACCGAAAGTAGCGGAGAGTAAATCTGCTTTAGAATTAGGCGGAGTCGTAATTAATCCCGAGCGTAGGACGGTTGATGTATATGGTGAGCAAATTGAATTAACGCCGAAAGAGTTTGATATTTTATATTTATTAGCGAGTCATCCGAAGAAAGTGTACAATGTAGAAAATATTTTTCAGCACGTATGGGCAGACGATTATTATGAAGGTGGAAATACAGTAATGGTACATATTCGTACGTTGCGGAAGAAACTTGGAGAAGATAAAAGAAAGGATAAATTAATAAAAACAGTGTGGGGAGTAGGTTATACTTTTAATGGCTAATATGATGAAAAGTTTTCGATTTAAAATGATTGCCTTATTTGCGTTAAGTATGGTACTTGCAGCAACTGTAACTTATATAATTTATAAAGGATTGCAGCTGTATTATAAAACGATGGTTCGCTACGAAGAGCCTTTAGCACAATTTAGGTCAATGGTAAGGGAATTTGGAGACATTAATTTCTTTTTAATTTTCTTTATTCCGTTATCTATTATCTTTTTCTTCTTTTTGACAAAACCGTATTTAAAATACTTTGATGAAATTTCTAATGGGATTCATCATCTTGCGAACGGTAACTTTACGAATAAAGTTCAAGTTTCATCAAATGATGAGTTTGGAAATATCGCGCGTGAAATAAATGTTGCAAGTGAAAAGTTAAAAGAAGCTGTTGAAAGAGGAGACTTTGCTGAAAGTAGTAAAGATCAGCTTGTTGTGAATTTAGCTCATGATTTAAGAACACCATTAACATCCGTGTTAGGATATTTAGATTTAATTCTTAAAGATGAAAATTTAACAAAAGAACAAATTAAACATTTCTCCACAATTGCATATACAAAATCGCAAAGATTGGAAAGTTTAATTGATGAGCTATTTGAAATTACACGTATGAATTATGGCATGCTAAAGCTGGATAAAAAGCCGATTGATATAAGTGAGTTGCTTATACAGTTAGAGGAGGAATTGTATCCGTTATTAGAAAAACATCATTTAGAAGCTAGATTGAATGTGGCTCCTCATTTACCGATGCACGGTGATGGAAAATTGTTAGCTAGAGTATTTGAAAACTTGTTAACAAATGCCGTTCGTTACGGCTATGATGGACAATTTGTTGATATGAATGGGTATGTTGATAATGGAGAAGTTGTCGTACAAATTATGAATTACGGAGATAGCATCCCGGAAGAAGATTTACCGTATCTTTTTGATATGTTCTATACAGGTGATAAAGCAAGAACTGAGAACCGTGGCGGGACAGGCCTTGGACTATTTATTGCGAAAAATATTGTCGAGCAACATAACGGTACGATTTCTGCTGAGAGCAATGTAGTTAGAACGATATTTGAAGTACGATTGCCAAAAGACGAGAATGTAACAATTTAATAAAAATTTAAACTTTACCCCACTTTTTATTTTAATAGTTTTTTCTATTCTATACGTAAGTTACGTTAAGGAGGAACTAGAAATGAAAAAGTGGGTATTTATTTCTTTTTTTATAGTATGCACAGTATGTGTAGGCGTTTATATATCACCGTTATTTCAAAAGGAAATCGACGTTAAAATTGTCGGGAAAGATGAGCTAGTAAAGGCGGCAAACACCGATGGGAAAGAGATTACGAAGGAACAAATTTATAAGGGCGATTTATTATTAGTTAACAGGGATTACCCAGTAAAAAAAGATAGTATTAGGTCTGATATTATAAATGTAAATCATAATAGTGAATTAGTGAGAGGCTATGTAATATTTGATAGAAATCTTCGTTTATCAAAGGATGTTGTGAAAAAGTTTTTGAACGTTGTCGATGCGGCTGGAAAAGAAAGTGTTAACCATTTTTTGATTAGTAGTGGCTATAGAGATTTCCAAGAGCAAAAACAGCTATATGAAAAAATGGGATCTGATTATGCACTTCCAGCAGGATACAGTGAACATAACTTAGGATTATCACTGGACATTGGGTCTACTCAAAAGAAAATGGAGAAAGCGCCTGAAGGAAAATGGATTGAAGAGAACGTATGGAAGCATGGCTTTGTATTACGTTATCCGAAAAATAAAAGTAACATTACAGGCATTCAATATGAGCCATGGCATATACGTTATGTAGGCTTACCTCATAGCGCAATTATGCAAAAAAAGAATTTCACACTAGAGGAATATTTAGAGTTTTTAAAAGAGGAAAAAGAGATTTCAACTGAAGTCGAAGGTAAGAAATATACTGTTTCTTATTATAAAGTTTCTGAGAATATGAAAGTGAACGTTCCAGCAAACAAGCAGTATGAAATTTCCGGGAACAATATGGATGGGGTTATTGTGACGGTTCAGGAATAGAGAAAAAGCTATCTGAAGTAGATAGCTTTTTTTCATGATTGGCCCCGGTCATATGCCTATCAAGCTAGCGAAATAAATCAATGGATACGAAATATAGTTGTTTTTAAACTAGCAAGTAAAAGTAGGAGTGCTAAAAAAGTTTATTAAAGTGCGATTTTTTTATTAGGTACTTGTCTATGCTTTATCGTTGTTTTATACACAATATCGGATTATAAAAATGGTCACCTTCTTATATCGATGAGATTTAAGAACATTCTTTTTAAGCAGTTGATAAAGGCGTTTGCTTGAAATAGGAACGAAAAGGAATTATTAATTATATAAATTGCTCTAGATTTGCACCGAATGAATTAGTTATGAGATTTATTTTAAATGTCATTAAATAATTGTTTTATGCAAATTAATAGTAACAAATATTGATGGTTATTAATAGACTAGTTTAATTTTTCTGAATGTTTTACTATTTAAATTGCGAGATAATAAAAGTGTATTTTTATTGTTTTCTGCTGTTATATATTTAGGAGGGAGAATGGTAGATGAAAAAGAAATTTATCAAGGGGATGATTTCTGCTGCATTATTGCTGAGCTTTACTTTACCATCAATTGCTGATGCAAGTATTGAAACGGAAGATGATGGTATTGTAACCGAGTATATCCCTGAAATTAATCTAGGCATTGATTTATCAAAGGTTGACACTTCTGACTTCGATTTTGAAAATTTTGAAAAAGAGTATGATTTTTTAGTAAATGACCCTGTTTTTTTACAACTAGAGGAGGAAGTAAGTAAACTAAGGGTTGAATCTGTTGTTGAAAAAAATCCTTTTACTGGCGAATTGGTTGTTAAGCAGGAAATATTGCCGGCTATTGTTCTTGGTGCATTAAGAGTATTAGTTTCAAAAGTAGGTAGAACTGCTGCGGATAAAGCCTGGGCGGTTGCGCGTCCATATGTACAAAAGGCACTCAATTCTCCGAAGCAATATATTTTAGAAGCAGCTAAGGGTGGAATGATAATACAAGTACGTTCTAAAGCTACTGGTAACCGAGTTTTTGCCATAGATTATCATTATATTGATGGAAAAGGTCCTATTTTACATTATCATAGTCCTCCTAATGTCGGTGCACATAAATATTTTAGATAATGTCTAAGGAGCTTATATCTATGAAAAAATATAACTTTGAAGATTCGATTCATATGCATTTATTTTATTACAGGGATATAGAAGAGGTTTTTACATATGAGGCTGTAGCTTATAAAGTATGTAATGAAAATTTATGGGTAGTGTATTTTGATATTTCTTACTATAATGATTTATCAATTCATCAATTTTCTAAGTATCCATTCTATGATAAATATGGATATGAAATTCTCCATGTTCGTACAAAAGATCTAGATGAGTGTGAAGGAAATAAATTATTTACTGATTGGTTAATTAATAATTCAATTGTTTAGTTCTAGCCTGCTATTGGCGGGCAGTAAGGCTTCCACCTCAAAAGTTGGTGAAGGCTAATCCACACTGATTAAAGTTTCATTTTATAAATTTATCTATCACCAAAAAGCCTATCAATTTAAGTGCTTTTTGGTTTTTTATTTATGACGGAGAAATGTCTTAACATATAAAATTTACGAAATGCTAATGGCCTCCATTATCGGCACTTAAACATTATAACGTTATATTTACTTCTCCCTTTTTTTGTGTTACGCTAAATGTGTGAAAGAGATATAAAAATGAAACTTTAATGTAAGCGTATTCTTATGGCTTCTTATAGAAAAGGGTGGAAGTACAATGACAGAACGATTCGTACTACGTAATGTGAAACGTGTGAACGGGGAAGAGATTGACATTGTAATTGAAAATAATAAAATCGCACAGGTGACGAAAGCTGGTGCTGGTGAGGGTGGAAAGGTTCTTGATTGCTCTGGTACTTACGTATCGAGTGGCTGGATTGATTTACACGTTCATGCTTTTCCAGAGTTTGATCCGTATGGCGATGAAGTGGATGAAATTGGCGTTAAGCAAGGGGTAACGACAATTGTTGATGCGGGTAGCTGCGGAGCTGATCGCATTGCAGATTTAGTAAAAAGTAGAGAACAGGCAAAGACAAATTTATTTGCCTTTTTAAATATTTCTCGCATCGGTTTGAAACGAATTGATGAATTATCCAATATGGAATGGATAGATAAAGAGAAAGTGATAGAAGCAGTAGAAAAGTATAAAGATGTAATCGTTGGGTTAAAGGCGAGAATGAGTAAAAGCGTCGTTTGTGATAGTGGAATTGAACCGCTGCATGTAGCGCGCTCTTTATCCCGTGAAACATCATTACCGATTATGGTACATATCGGTTCAGCGCCTCCTCGCATTGAGGAAGTTGTACCTCTTTTAGAAAAAGATGATGTTATTACACATTACTTAAACGGGAAAGAAAATAATTTATTTGATGAAGAAGGCAAACCGCTACCTGTGTTACTAGATGCAGTGAATCGCGGCGTACATTTAGATGTTGGTCACGGTAATGCTAGTTTTTCTTTTAAAGTAGCAGAAGCAGCGAAGCGTCACGGTATTGCCTTTCATACAATTAGTACAGATATTTACCGAAAGAACCGTATACACGGTCCAGTGTATAGTATGGCTCACGTTCTTTCGAAATTCCTTTACTTAGGTTATCCGCTAGAAGAAGTGATTGATGCGGTTACGAAAAATGCGGCAGAGTGGCTTAAGAAACCAGAGCTTGGCCGTATTCAAGAAGGAGATATTGCAAACTTAACTTTATTTACGGTTAAAGATGAGAAGGTTACGTTAATTGATTCAGAAGGGGATCAGCGCATTGCTGAAAGAAGGATTGATACGAAAGGGGTTGTAATTAATGGGTCATTCATTGAATGCTAAGTACGGATTAAAAAGAGTAATTAATGCGAGCGGTAGAATGAGTATTTTAGGTGTATCTGCTCCTACAGATACAGTAATGGATGCGATGAAACATGGTGGACAAAATTATGTGGAAATTGCTGATTTAGTAGATAAAGCAGGAGACCATATTGCGAGAATTCTAGATTCAGAGGCAGCGGTCGTTGTGAATTCAGCATCGAGCGGAATTGCGCTTTCTATCGCTGGTATCGTTACAGAAGGAAATCGCCGTAAAAGTGAAAGACTTCATCAAGAAGTAATCGCGAAAAACGAAGTGATTATGTTAAAAGGTCATAACGTTCAATACGGTGCTCCTGTTGAAACGATGATTTACTTAGGCGGCGGTAAACTTGTAGAAGTTGGCTATGCAAATGAAGGGAAAGCAGAGCATATTGAAGATGCAATTGGTGAAAATACAGCAGCGATTCTGTATGTGAAATCACATCATGCAGTGCAAAAAAATATGATTTCTGTTGAAGAAGCATGGGAAGTTGCGCAGCGAAATAACGTACCGCTTATCGTGGATGCAGCAGCTGAAGAAGACATTCAAAAATATGTGAAGTATTCAGATCTTGCTATTTATAGCGGTTCAAAGGCAATTGAAGGACCTACTTCTGGTATTGTGGGCGGTAAAAGAAAGTATATTGAATGGCTGAAAGTGCAATTACATTGTATCGGAAGAAGCATGAAAGTTGGGAAAGAAACAACTTTTGGTTTACTTCAAGCACTTGATGAGTACGGAGTAAAAGAAGATAAGAGCGAGCAAGAAAAAGAATTGCTACAAGTACTTATGCCGCTAAAAGAATTAAATGGTGTAAATGTAACGATCGTTCAAGATGAAGCTGGAAGAGCAATCTTTAGAGCACGTATTCATATTAACGAAAAAGAGTTAAATAAATCGGCAAAAGACGTTGTGGCTGCATTACGCGACGGGGAAATTGCAATTTACACACGTGATTACGGAGTAAGACAAGGGTTCTTTGATATCGATCCACGTCCACTTCAAGGTGATGACATACATGTAATTGAAGAAAAAATGAGAGAAATTGTAGGGGGAAACTAAAATGACAAACATTCAAAAACGTTTTTATAAAGGTCGCGTAGCATTAAATGTATTGGCAAACAATATAGAAAATGCGAAAGATATTTTTGAAGCAGCAGAAGGTTATGTAGTAGTGGGAGTGTTATCAAAAGACTATCCAACAGTAGAAGAAGCTGTTACAGCTATGAAAGCATATGGAAAAGAAATTGATGACGCTGTATCAATTGGACTAGGCGCAGGAGATAATCGCCAAGCGGCAGTTGTGGCTGAAATTGCGAAGCATTATCCTGGTAGCCATATTAACCAAGTGTTTCCTTCAGTTGGAGCGACACGTGCAAATTTTGGCGAAAAAGATAGCTGGATTAATAGTTTAGTATCGCCAACAGGAAAAGTAGGTTACGTAAATATTTCTACTGGCCCAATTAGTGCGGCTGGAGAAGAAAAAGCAATCGTTCCAATTAAAACAGCGATTGCACTTGTACGTGATATGGGCGGAAATTCATTGAAGTACTTCCCGATGAAAGGGCTAGCCCATGAAGAAGAATATCGCGCAGTTGCGAAAGCTTGTGCGGAAGAAGGATTCGCATTAGAGCCAACAGGCGGAATTGATAAAGAAAACTTCGAAACAATTGTACGTATTGCGCTTGAGGCAAATGTAGAGCAAGTTATCCCGCACGTGTACTCTTCTATTATTGATAAAGAAACTGGTAACACGAAAGTAGAAGATGTGCGTGAATTATTAGCAGTCGTGAAGAAGCTAGTTGATCAATATGCGTAAGAAAATTGCAGCGTTCGGCGAAGTAATGATGCGCCTGCAAGTACCTGGATATGAATTGTTGTCGCAAGCTAACACGTTAAATTACTCATTTTCAGGTACAGGTGTGAACGTTGTAGCGGCACTTTCTCACTTAGGGCATGAAGGGCTTCTTATTTCAACTTTACCGGAAAATTCGGTTGGAGATGCAGCTGTATCTTACATTCAAAAGTTAGGAATTCAAACTTCTCTTGTTTCAAGAGGTGGTAAATATGTAGGTATGTATTTTTTAGAAAATGGATTCGGTGCACGTGCAAGCCGCGTTACGTATTCGAATCGACTAGAAAGTAGCTTCAATACGGCGTCTGAAGAGATATACCAATTTGAAGAAATTGCTAAGGAAATTGATATCGTTCATTTTTGCGGTATTACACTTGCGATGAATGATACGGTGCGCCATCATATGAAGTCTTTAGCGAGAGCAGTTAAAGAAAACGGAGGAACCGTCGTTTTTGATTGTAATTATCGTCCAGCACTTTGGGGAGAAGACGGATATGAACAGGCAAAACCGCATTATGAAGAAATGCTGGGACTTGCTGATATCGTTATGATGAACGAAAAAGATGCAATGTTTGTTTTAGGAATAAAAACCGAAGAAACGGAGCGAGAGGCGCAACTTGTTGATCTTATTCCAAAGGTAGCTGAAACGTATCATATCGCTACAATCGCTGGTACTCATCGCTCTATTAACAGTGATAATACACATTCGCTTCGCGGGTTTATATGTAAAGATGGAACGTTCACTTTTGCAAAAACACTTACGTTTTCTGTATATGATAGAATAGGTGCTGGAGATGCTTATACGAGCGGAATTATTCATGGCGAGATAAAGGAGTTCGCACCAGAGAAAGCTGTTTCATTTGCGTCAGCAGCTGGAATGCTAGCACATACAATCGTCGGTGATACGCCAATGTCATCAGAGAAGGATATACTTCGGGCAATGACGGCATCAGTAGGTGATGTAGAAAGGTAGTGGGTGTAACGGTGAACGTAACGAGAAAAAAAGGACCATTATATTTGCAAATAAAAAATATTATTCGTGATCGAATATTGCATGGTGTATATGCGATTCATACGAATATCCCTTCCGAACCGCAGTTAGAAGAAGAGTTCAAAGTGAGTAAAATTACAGTGCGAAATGCGATTAAAGAACTCGCTCAAGAAGGATATTTGGAAAAGAAAAGCGGTAAAGGAACGAAAGTCATCCGCAATACTTCTGCGACAAAACTGTCAAAGGGTAAGAAATTTACTGAAGTGTTAGTGGAAGAAGGATATAAAGTACAGAAGAAATTGCTAAAAGCAGAAATTGTGCAGAATGAAGAAGGAACAGTGCCATTTCGATTATTCGGTAAGGAGAGTTTTCGTATTGAACGTTTATATACGTTAAATGATGCACCGTACATTCATTATACGCACTATTTCTCAGCAGGAATGGCAAGTTCAGATTTATCGGATTTTGACTTGCAATCGCTTTATGATTTAGTTGAAGACCGAGGTATTCATTTAGAAAACTTCAGAGATGAATTCGCTGTTGGACTCGCGCCTAGTTTCGTTGCAGAAGCGCTAGGTGAAAAAGAGGGGACAGCGCTATTAAAACGCATGCGTTATTCTTACGATGAAGTTGGCGAAGTAATTGAATATAGCGAAGGCTACTACAATACAGAAATGCAGCATTATGTAGTGAATTATGACGTATAAAAAAGAGGGGATTTTCCCTCTTTTTTTATAAAGTAAGGAGAATGGGAGATGGATATATACTTATTAATCGTCACGTTACTTGCAATTGCGATTGTTATTTTAGGGGTATCATGGTGGAAATGGCATGCATTTATTAGTTTAACAGTTGCGAGTTTGTTTTTAGCTATCATGTCTGGACTGAACTTAACGAAAATAGTGACTGCCTATGAAACTGGTGTTGGTAGTGTACTAGGGCATTTAGTTGGTATTTTAGCTCTCGGAACAATTTTAGGGAAAATGATGTCCGATTCAGGGGCCGGCATGCAAGTGGCAGATTTCTTTATTCGATTTTTCGGTGTAAAGAAACTACCTTGGGCTATGTTATTTGCAGGATTTGTTATAGGGATTCCAGTGTTTTTTGAAGTGGGGATCGTCATTTTATTACCACTTGTTATTTCCATTCGAAAAACGACGAAGCAAAATATATTATTAATTGCGTTACCTGTCATTGCAGGATTATCTATTGTTCACGGGCTCGTGCCTCCGCATCCAGGGGCGATGACAGCAATCGGTATTTATAACGCGAACTTAGGAAAGGTACTTTTATATTCATTAATTATCGCGTTACCAACAGCCATTATCGCAGGACCGATATTTGCAAAGTGGGTACATAAAAGGGTGATACCTGAAAATGAACCAGAGCTTATTCGGGTTACGACTGTCTCAACTGATTTGCCAAGTCGTAAAGTTTCATTCTTTATTATTTTACTACCAGTTGTATTGATGATTTTATCAGTAGTTGCACCATATATTTCATTACCGAAAAAATTGACTGAATTTTTCGTGTTTATAGGAAGTCCAGTAATCGCCTTACTTATTTCATGTTTCGCAGCATTTTATTTACTTGGTATCAAACAAGGTATTAATAAAAAGATGATTAAAAAATTAACAGATGAAAGTTTATTGCCTGTCGGTTCTATTATTTTAATAATTGGTGCAGGCGGTGGATTTAAACAAATATTAATTGAAAGCGGCGTTGGAACAGCTATTGCACAAATGGCAGAACATATTTCGTTATCACCAATCGTATTAGCTTTCATGGTAGCTGGTTTAATTCGAATTGCAACAGGTTCAGCGACAGTAGCATTAACGACAGCAGCAGGGATTGTTTCACCAGTTATTCAGCACATGTCTGGTGTGAATTTAGAGCTTCTCGTTATTGCAACCGGTGCAGGTTCATTAATGTTTTCTCACGTAAATGATGCAGGGTTCTGGCTTGTAAAAGAGTATTTAGGTTTGACGGTGAAGGAAACGTTTAAAACGTGGACGGTACTCGAGACATTGTTATCATTTATTGCATTTGGTTTTGCTCTTTTGTTGAATATGTTTCTTTAGGAGAGGAGATCGGATTTAAACGAATAAAACCTACAGAGGAAATGTAATTTCTCTGTAGGTTTTATTCGTTTTTTGTGCTTTCTATTACTTAATGGAACGGACATGTCTGTAGGTTTTATTCGTTTTTTGTGCTTTCTATTACTTAATGGAACGGACATACTGATCTTCTCCATCGTCTTTGACAAAGACTCCTAGCTCATTCAAATCTTTGCGTAAATGCTTCTTTTTTTTAGAGTTTCCTTCTCGAAGGGCATTGCGTCTTTCATACAAAATAGTATTTATGCTTTTATTAAATCGCTCATCCTCTAATTTCCATAAGCTATACTCATGTTTATAAGGATCTTGTTCCACCCAGGGGAAGCCGTGCATTAAGAAAGTATCTTTAATTTTGCTTGGGGTAATGTCAGATGTTTCACGTAACCATTCTCGGTCTTCTTGATCAATGATAACCACTTGACGATTATCTACAAAAACGGCTTTTACATTTAATCTGGTGATTTGTTTCTTTTGATCGTCCTTATTCACGTGAATGCTTTCCGAAGTAATGTTCATTTTTAAAGCTTCACTATAAATAATTAAAGAAAATAAAATTCCTGCAATAACACCAATTAGCATGAGGATAATAGGAAGCCAGAAGGGATTAATAAAATTTAAAAGTTCTATAATTTTTGAATCAGAAAAGAGAGGAATCTTTTTTATAATCTCTATTAATTTAGGTGAAAAATATCCAATAACGCCTAAAAGGATTGGACTTACTATAGCAAGTAATTTTTCTAAAAAACCTAATCCAATGACAGATGCCTTTTTCATGTGTAGTTCATCCTTTCATATATATTTTTTTAATCAAGGCATGTTTTAAACAGTGAGTTTCTTCACCATTTTTATGAGCTCATCTGAGTAATTTTCTATGGATATAGATGAATTTGCCTTCAGCATTCTTTCTTCGATTGCTCCTAAAATAAATGAGGCTAATGTGTCGGTTTGGAAAGAATCGGAAAACACGCCATTTTGTTGACCAGTCTTCAAAATATCTAATAACATCGTTCTAAGGGCATCCTCCTCTTCGTTGTCTTCGATTCTGTAATAAGGAACGTTCTCTTCATTTCTTGCATTAAAGACAATCTCAATTAAGGCAATATTATTTTTGTAATGAGTTTCTTGATAAGCCAAATGCGCTTCAATAAAAGCCTCTAGTTTATTTATTTCAGATTGAGCTAATAGCACTCGAGTACTAATAAATTCATGTTGCTTGGCAACTAAAAATTGTAATGTGCGATTCATAAGGTAAAGCTTATCATTAAAATGATAAGAAATAAGTCCGGTACTAATCTTAGCCTTTTTTGCCACCTTCGTTAAGCTTAAGTTGTTATATCCAACCTCTTCTAATGTATCAATACATGCAAGAATAATTTGTTCACGCCTAGCCTCTGCAATAAAAGAATCAGTCACGCTATTCAACTCCTAATTTATATGATTTAAATGTATAATCAAAAAATTGATTGGTCGTTCAATTAAATATTAGTAAGGAATTAAGAGTATGTCAAATGTTTTATGCTTACATCTGGATAAGGCTCATTCGCTTTTTAATAAAGCCCAATTCCTAAAACAAGCCCGTTTTTAGGTAAGCCAAGCTTCCTATTCGCCCTGAAAACATAATATAAATGGAATCCCCTCATTTAGAGCAAGGTGAACTTGTTATGAATGATACTAAAGGAGGAATAGGGTAATGAGCGAAAAGTGTGAACACAGACATGATGATTGTAACCGCAGACATGGTTGCGGAGGCGGTTTTGCGCTTCTAATTGTATTGTTTATTTTATTAATTATCATCGGTGCTAGCTGCTTCGGCGGAGGCGGCGGTTGTGGCTATGGTGGTTATGGCGGTTATGCTGGCGGCTACGGCGGATATTGCTGCTAATTATTAAAAACTATTGAAAATAGCCTTGTGCATATTGCACAAGGCTATTTTATTCATATTTTTATATGCTGTGATAATTTATTAATGTAAAGAGAACGGATTAAGAAGAAGAAAATGATCTCGATAATCCCGAAAAAGGTGAGTACGATACATGTCTCTTTTAATAAGGAGAAAGAAAACATGCTTTGTAAAAACTTAACTGCAAATAATGTGTGAACACCAGCAACGACATAAGGAACGAAAAATAAAATTCCTAATTGAATCGTTGCAGAGCGAAACATTTCTGATTCAGTTAAGCCAAGCTTTGTAATCGTAATATACTTTTGTCTTTCAGTTGTTAAGTCATTATACATACGGAAATATAAAACACTAGCTGCTCCGATAAAGAAAATAAAGCCGAGAAATGCCCAAATAAAGAATTGAGCGACTGCATTTCCTTTACTATGAACGAGTTCATCCGTAGCTGTATAAATATAAAATGGTTTAATGAAATCTTCTTCATTTTTATGTGCTTCATACAAGGTTTCTGCATCATGATTTAAGCTTTTTAATATATTTTTTGTTGGGACAATTGCATTTTCCCAATTTTCCACGAAGTAGTTATAGACTGTAATTGTTTCAATATGAGGAATCATATTTTCAATTACTTCATCTTGCATCACAATTAAGTGAGGTAATGCAAAGGGAGGCTCAATTCCTCTATTAATAAAACCTTTAATTTGAAATTCCTTTTTATTAGAGCCAAGTGTAATCGTGTTCTGCTTCGCAAATGGGTTAGACACGAGATTTAATAACACTGGTGAATAGCGAGAAATATTATAAACTTGTGAAGAATCGAGAGTGATTTTTGGTCTGTTTAATTGCTGTGCTATTGCGTTATAATCACTCATTTTCATAATGGCAATTGATTCTTTTGAAGCTGTATCTTTTAAAACGGTAAACTTATATTTGTCATATTGAAAATTAGCATTTGTAAGTTCAGTTTCAATCGTAGTAATATGCTTTTGTTCAAATGCATTAACACCTTCTGATGTATAGGTGAATGGTATTGGATATCGTTCTAGTATGGGTGCTTTCGTATTATTGTTTGCAGCAAATAACCCGATAATAATTGTAAATGCAAGTGCAGATAGCATAGAAACAATAAAGAGTACATTAATATTACTGCGTGTACGAGAAACTAAATCTGAAATCCATAACATATTTATTTGTTTTAAATAAAACTTTCTTCGTTTCTTTAAAATATAGATAAAGAGAAGAAATGTTTGTGAAAAAAATAAATATGTCCCAACTACTACAAGCGGTAAAATAGATAGCATAATTAAGAATACAGATCCATTTTGTGCATTTTTTTCCGTTATGTAGCCTTGCGGATAACCAGCAATATAATAGCATAGTCCTAAACAAGTTAAAGCAAATAGTGAAATCAGTATAGATGGTTTTTTTTCGCTCTTCTCTTTGTTAACGCCCTTAATAAGCTTCGTTGTTTTTCGAGTACGAATAAACATTGGTGTAAATGTAGAAACGATTAAAAATAAGATGATAAACGTTACGGTTGTAACGATAATCGCTTCTGTTGGCCAATATAAATAGAGACCTTTCGCGTTTGTTAATTTCGAAGTGACTAATAAGAAAAAGTTAGAAAATACAAGTCCACCTTGAATGCCGATAAAGATAGACAATATCCCGATTATCATATTTTCAGTAAATAACAGTCTCTTTAATTGTCTCTGTGAGATACCGAGAATGGTGAGTATCCCGAATTGCTGCTTCCGTACATTTAAAAATGTTCCAATTGAATATAAGAGAAAGAAGAACGAGAACATAACAATCACAAGCTGTGCTGTACTAGCTAAGTTCATTAGAGGATCACGTTCTTGGAAACTTTGTACACTTTGTAACCGCGGGTGATACGCGTATACAGTAAATGAAAAGAAAACCATGATAGAAAACGCACTACTTACAAAGTAGGCGAAATATGCTTTCGAATTACGTGAGACATTTTTAAATGCGAATTGCCAAAATGTCATCCACGTCTTCCTCCTAATAATGCTAAAACATCTAATATTTCTTGATAAAATTTCTCACGGTACAATCCGCGGTGTAGTTCATTGTAAAGCTCTCCATCTTTAATGAAAATAACACGGTTACAATAACTTGCTGCAAACGGATCATGGGTAACCATTAAAATCGTTGCATCTTCTTCTTTATTTAATTTCGTAAATAGCTCCATTACGTCAATTGCCGCTTTTGAATCTAAGTTTCCTGTCGGTTCATCGGCAAGTAGAAGTGAAGGATGATGAATGACAGCACGTGCTACTGCGGTACGCTGTGCTTGTCCCCCGGAAACTTCAAAAATACGCTTGTCCAAAATATGATCAATTCCAAGCTTTTTTGAAATGTTATCAAGCTTTTCATCCATTTCTTTTAATGGAACATTATCTAATGTTAAAGGTAGTACGATATTTTCACCGATTGTTAGTGTATCTAGTAGGTTAAAGTTTTGGAAAACAAATCCTAACTCTTGGCGGCGGAAAATAGCTAACTTCTCTCTACGAAATGTGTGCGGTTTTTTTCCGTTAATCACGACATCACCAGAAGTCGGAGAATCGATTGTAGAGATAACGTTTAAAAATGTAGATTTCCCGCTACCAGATGGTCCCATAATGGCAACGAATTCACCTTTATCCACGTGTAAATTTATATTTTTTAAAGCAGTATGAGGGACTTTTCCCTCATATACTTTTGAGACGTTTTTTATGTGTAATACTTCTTCCATAGTAATCACCTTTCTACTTTTTAAAATTTAATGTGTTGTGATAATTTTTGCATATAAAAGGAACGAATTAAAAGGAAAAATAAAATTTCAACTGTTCCAAAAATCATAAGTACGACTGTAATTTCAGCGAAGAACGAGAGATGTAATATTTCTTGTAGCATCTTTGTCGCAAACATCGTATGGATTGATGCCATAATGTAAGGCACGAAGAAAAGAATCGCAAGCTGAATTGTCGCTGAACGTTTCATTTCAGTCTCAGTTAAGCCAATTTTCGTAATCGTTATATATTTTTCTTGCTCATTTGTTAAATCTGTATACATTCGGAAGTAAAGAACACTACCAGCACCGATAAAGAAAATAACACCTAAGAAAGTACCAATTAAGAAGAATGAGGCAACATTTAGTTTTTTCTTATATAGAGAATCGCTCGCTTCACTTGCATGGAAAGGTGGGTGCTCTGCTTGAATTGCTGCATTATCGTTATGGATTTTTGTTATAAACGATGAACCGATATTATGTGCTTTTTCCCAATCTGTAACTTTGAAGTTATATACACTCATTTGTTTGGAAACTGTGGATAAGGCTTCTACATTTTCATCAGATAGTATGAGTAATTGGTATATTAAGCTGTTTGGGAATGGGCTATAACTTTTATATTCTTTCACTTGTAGTTGTAAATTGTTTTGAGTAAGTGTAAGAGTATTTTTCTTTTCTTCATTGTGAAGTGTTCCAATAACTTGATCATCTAAGTCTTTCATAAGAATATAAGATTCATTCTTATTTACCGTGAGTTTTTCCAAATTTAATGCTTTAGCAAGTACATTATAGTCACTTTGTTTAATTGCGTAATAGAGCTGCGTGTTATCTTCAGCTGAAGATACCTCATATATATCCGTTTTAAATTTTGTATAAGTAAAGTGCCCTTCATTAAATTTCTGCTCTAACCAGTTTAAATGTTCATCAGCTAATGTATTTTCAGTATGCGATAAATACGTAAACGGGAAAGGGTTTTGTCTAATTGCATCAAACTTTGTAAATTTCCCAAAACCGTATAAGAATGTAATCATTGTAAAAGCGAGTGTTGATAGCATCGCTACAATAAAGAGCATGTTAATGTTTGTCCGAATGCGCGCTGCTAAATCCGAAATCCAAAGCATATTAATTCGTTTCATATAAAACGTTCTTCGCGTTTTTAAAATACGAATAAGTAAAAAACTAATTTGTGAAAAGAAAAAGTATGTTCCAGCTGCAATAAGCGATGGGATGACAAATATACTAGAGACGGCATATAAAAGCCCAATGATGTCACCTAGCGACATAAAATACAACGGATTTGCGGCTAACGCATATCCACATATTAAACACGTCGCACCAAATAGAGAGATGAGCACGGATGCTTTTCTTTCTTTTTGTTGTGTTCCTTCTTTTAAAAGACGTACGGCTTTTCTCGTACGAATGAGCATCGGTGTAAAAGATGATACGAGAATGAAGAGCCCAAGAAAGATGATGATAGTTAAAACGATAGCACTTGTAGGCGGATATAAATATAAACCAGGTACGTGTGTAATTTTGGCGGTAACTAATAAAAAGAACTGTGAAAAGACAACTCCAAGTTGAATGCCAAAAAATATAGAAAGAGCACCAATTAACATATTTTCTATAAATATGAGTCGCTTTAATTGTTTTTGAGATATGCCAAGTACTGTTAAAATCCCGAACTGTTTTTTTCGTACTTTTAAAAACGTCCCGATTGAATACAGTAAAAAGAAAAATGAAAAGAACACAATGACAACTTCTGAAATTGTCATTAATATGTTCAGAGAATAATTTACGTCTGTCATATGCAATTTAGGATGAAATAAATAAACTGCAAATGAGAAAAAGATTGCGATGGAGAACGCACTGCTTACAAAATAGGCGAAATAAGCTCTGGCGTTCCGCGTCACGTTTTTAAATGCAAACTGCCAAAATGTCATTTGCCTAGCCTCCTAGTAGGATGAAGAGGAAAAGGATATAAGAAATACCCTTTCCCCCTACTAAATACATGCATAAAATTTAACCATTTGTATACTCTGATAACTTTTGCATGTAAAAGGAACGAATGAATAAGAAAAAGACGATTTCAACTACGCCAAAAATAATAAGAACAGCTGAAATTTCCTTGAATAGTGATAAGGCAATTACGTCTTGAAGCATTTTTGTTGCGAACATTGTATGAATGGACGCCATAACGTACGGAACGAAAAATAAAATGCTAAGTTGAATGGTTGCAGATCTTTTCATCTCTGCACCTGTTACCCCAATTTTTGAAATTGCTACATACTTTTCTTGTTCGTTCGTTAAATCTGTATACATTCGGAAGTAAAGAACGCTCCCTGCTCCAATAAAGAAAATGACACCTAAGAATGTCCCGATTAGGAAGTACGCGGCACTACCAGATGTGATTCTGTATAATGAACCTGCTGATTCATAGGAGCGAATAAGAGGGCCTTCGTATTGGAATTTCTGTCGATCTCTTTGTATTTTTTTCATAAAATCATCAGCAATTTCATAAGTCTTTTCCCAATTTTGTACGTTATAATTGTACGCTGTTACGTGTTTTGTTGTATTTGGTAAGTTGTTTACAACAGCGTCAGGTAAAATTAAAGTTTGGTATGAAAAGTTAGATGGAATGGCCCCTACTTGTTCATAGCCCTTTACTTGTAATTGCGTATTTGTACTAGAAAGTGTAATAGACTTTCTATTGTAGCTTGGCTCAAATTCGCTGAATAAGGTTACATAAGCGCTACCTGTTAAGACATATGCTTCATTATCTTTCATGAATAGTTGTTTCATTTGCAGGGAAGCTGCGAGTTTATTATAGTCACTTTGTTTTATTGCGTATATGTCATTATAAGCTGTTATGCCTTCATCTTCTTTCAGTGGTGTTTCATATAAATCAGCTTTTATTTTTTTATAAGAGAAATTCTCTTTTCGTAATTGTTGTTCAAGCCAATTTAAATGATCATTCACAAAAGGATTTGCGTCATAAGAAAAATAAGAGAATGGAAAAGGTGAACTTCGCGTAACCTCTAGCTTTGTAAACTTTCCGACTCCATATAGAAACGTAATCATTGTGAAAGCAATTGTAGATAGCATCGCTACAATAAACAGCATATTAATATTCGTTCGGATGCGGCTTGCTAAATCCGAAATCCACAGCATATTAATCCGTTTCATATAAAACTTTCTTCTTTTCTTTAAAATATAAATAAGTAAGAAACTAATTTGAGAAAAGAAAAAATATGTTCCGATTGTAACGAGCGTTGGAATGACGAAAATACTTGAAACCATATATATAACGCCTACTTGCGAGTTTATTGAGAAGAAATATTTAGGGTTTCCAGCTAAAATATAACCACCTAATAAACAGATAGCACCAAATAGAGAGATAAATATGGATGGTTTTCTTTCCTTTTGTTTCCTACCATTAGTTTTTAAAAGGTTTACTGTCTTTTTCGTACGAATTAGCATGGGTGTAAATGAAGATACAACGATAAAGAGACCAAGAAACACAATCATTGTTAAAATGAAAGCATTCGTAGGGATATATAAATATATCCCTGGTAGATGTGTAATTTTCGCTGTTACTAATAAGAAAAACTGCGAGAAGACAAGTCCAAACTGCATGCCGAAAAAGATAGATAAAATACCAATTAACATATTTTCAGTGAAAATGAGCCGATGTAATTGCTTTTTTGATATACCTAAAACGGTTAACACACCAAATTGCTTTTTCCGAACTTTTAAAAACGATCCGATTGAATAAAGTAGAAAGAAGAACGAGAACAAGACAATGATAACTTCTGAAAATATCATTAATCCTGAAATTTCAGAGGTCATGTCAAAGTTTTGTAATTTCGGATGGAATAAGTAAACAGCAAACGAAAAGAACACAGCAATGGAAAAGGAGCTACTTACAAAGTAAGCAAAATAAGCTCTTGAGTTGCGCGTGACGTTTTTAAATGCAAATTGCCAAAATGTCATAGATTATACCTCCGGCTAGAAGATATAGAAGTAGTTGTATTGCAAAAAATGTATGAGAGTGAGTTCTCATACATTTTGCTTGCATATGTTACGATCATGCTTCGGTCACCTTCTCCGTATGTTCTGCTTGATTATTTGCAGCGTTGTGGAAGATGATTTTAATCGTCGTTCCTTTACCAACTTCAGAATCTAGTTTGACAGAGTGACCTAAATAATCACAAATTTTACTTACAATATAAAGTCCCATACCAGTAGATTCTCCGAACGCGCGACCGTTTTTCCCAGTGTAAAATGGTTCAAATACTCTTCGAATATCTTCTTGCGGAATACCAACACCTTCATCGCGAACTTCTAAAATAATATCTTTTCCGTTTCGGTAAGCAGATAAGAATACTTTCTTTCCGCGTTCCCCAGAGTAACGAACAGCATTTGTCATTAACTGATAGATGATAAATTTTAGCCATTTCGCATCAGAAGCAACTTTTAAATCAGAATGGACTTCTAAAACAGGGAAGACACCATTACGAATGAATAGTTCTTTTAATCCGTTAATATTTTTTGTTACCGTATCTTTTAATGAAATCGTCTCGACATGGAAATCTTCATGGAAGTTATTTAACCTAGCCATGTATAAAGCCATATCAAGCCCTTGGTTTAGACGCTCTAATTCTTTTTTAAACTTTGGAATTAAATGCTCGTCTTCCATTTCTAGCACCATAAGCTGCATAACAGAAACAGGTGTCTTCATTTGATGTACCCAATGGTTAATGAATAATTGATGTTCTTGTTGTTTTACTTCATACGATTGTAGTTCTTTTTGGAATAAACGGTACTGCGTACGTACGAGTTCATTGACACCGTGAGGCATCGGAGCAGTTGCTCTTTCAATAAACGCATCTTCCATTTTTTCTGGTTGCTCACTTAATCTATGGTACATTCTACGATTGCGAACGTAACGATAAGCGAGGAAACAAATAAATAAGTATAGGCTTAAAACGACGAAGTAAAATTTATTATTTTGAAATCCGTCTACTGCATCATAAAGAACGAAAATGATACCGAAGTTTAATACGTACAGTAGAAAAAATGCAAAATGATCACGTAAAAATAGCTTCATGCTTATTCACTCCAAGTTGCGTTAAAGCGATATCCAAGTCCACGTACTGTTTCAATAGAGTTCTCAATGCCAAGCTCATTAAACTTTTTACGAAGACGTGTAATGTTTACGTTTAATGTATTTTCCTCAACGAAACTTTCGTCATCCCAAAGCGCAGCTAATAAATCTTCACGGCTCGCTGTACGAGGGAATTTAGATAATAACATTTCTGCTAAAATTGCCTCTTTCTTCGTTAAAAGAACTTGTTCAGATCCAAAATGAATTTCTGGACGTTCAGGGAATAGTTTTAAACCTTCTACTTCAACGATACGTTCAGAAATATTTGGTGCATAATCACCGTAAATACGGCGTAATTGTCCTTTAATTTTTGCCATTACAACGTCGTAGTGGAATGGTTTTGTAATGTAATCATCCGCACCGCTTTCAATTGCCATAATTTGTTCCATCTCACCAGCACGCGCTGAAATGAAAATAATTGGACAAGTAGATTCATGACGAATTTGACGGCACCAGTAGAAACCATCGAATTTCGGTAAGTTTACATCAAGTAAAACAAGATGTGGTTTCACTGCGTTAAACGATTCCATAATATCATCGAAATTCTCCGCTACCACAGCCTCATAACCGTACTTCTGAATGTGAGATTGCAGTAATGATGAAATATTTGGATCGTCTTCAACGATTAAAATTTTATACATATGTATATTCCTCCTCAAAAAAACAATTGTAGCTATAGTGTATCATGTGTTTCAAGTCTTTTCATTATGTTGAAAGATAAGCTAGTAAACAGTATAGGTTAAAAGTGAGAAAAGTAAAAAGGGCGCTGGATGAAATTGACAAATAAAGGTAATTGGTTTAATATTTAGATAAATATCTAAATGTCTAATTATCGAAAGGAAGAAAGACATTGAATCAAGCATTCAAAGCATTAGCAGATCCAACAAGGCGAAAAATTTTAGACTTATTAAAAGAAGGCGATCTAACCGCTGGTGAGATTGCTGAACATTTCAATATGACAAAACCAAGTATTTCACACCACTTAAATGCACTTAAAAATGCTGAACTTATTCAAGATGAAAAGAAAGGGCAATTCGTTATGTACTCTTTAAACACAACGGTCTTTCAAGATTTATTGACTTGGGTGTTTACATTTACGAATAAGGGGGAAGAGGGGAAATGAAAAAGCATCTTTTTGCAATCTTATTAATTGTTATAACTTGTTTAGCTTGGGCGTTTGCTTGGCCACATTTACCGGATACAATTGCAACGCATTGGAGCGGCGGTAAAGTAGATGGATATTCTTCTAAATTGTATGGAATGCTTTCTATGGTTGGAATTATGATTGTTTTATATATTTTTCTAAACGTGTTACCAAAGATTGATCCAAAGAAAGCGAACTACGAGAAGTTTTCTAAAGCTTTTATGATGATGAATAACGGGATACTACTGCTACTATTTGTAGGGAATATAGATATTATTACAAGTGGATTAGGATACAATTTATTCATTAATCGCGTGCCGGAATTATTAGTGGGTATTTTATTTATAGTCATCGGAAACTATTTACCACAATGTAAACCAAACTACTTTGTAGGTATAAAAACACCGTGGACATTAAGTAACGAAGAAGTGTGGAGAAAAACGCACCGTTTTAGCGGAAAGGTGTTTGTTGCATTGGGGATCATTATGATTTTAAGTGTTTTTGCACCAGTGGCGTGGAAATCTTTCGTAATGGTTGGAATTATTATTGGTGCAGTAGGATTAACGATGGGATATTCATATATTGCTTATAAAAAAGAAATAGGGGCCTAATAAAAAATTATGGGGGAGAGAGGATGAAAAGACACGTAGTACCATGGAGTTTAATTATTGGCATTGCAATTGGATGGTATATTGTATGGACATATTTACCAGAACAAATTCCACGCCATTATAATGCAGCAGGAGTAGTAGATGGATATTTTTCTAAAATAGAAGCAAGTTCATTCTCGATAGGTAGTATGGTAGTGCTCTATATGATATGGCTAGTTTTTGGATTCATAAAAGATAAGTCTACACAGCAATCCAAAGTTCTTTCAGCGATTAATTATGCCATTCTTTTTATCGGATTTGGATGTAACATATTTGCACTATTAGCAGCGTCTAATTATATTGCATCGGGCTCAATTGCATTTAATTTTGGACTTGGAACATTGTTTCTTGTACTAGGTAATTACATGCAACAAACGAAGCCGAACGGGTTAGTAGGCATTCGAATGGACTGGACATTAGAAAATCCTGTAGTTTGGAGAAAAACACATAGATTTGCTTCGAGGGTATTTGTAATAGGTTCACTTTGTATATATGCCGGGGCTTTGTTTCCAGATCCATTTAATATTTTTATGGGGATTGGAATCATATTAATATGTATTATCGTATCAACAATAAAGTCATATAGTATTTATAAAGAAGAGTTGAAAATGTAAATAAAGCTGCTTTTCCTTTTAGGGAAGAGCAGCTTTGTTTTTTTTATCACTTCTTCAAAACCGGTATCCAAATTTCACTTTTAAAGTTTGGAGAAGATATATCTTTCTGTTCATTCCACAATATTTCCGGTCCTTCCGCTAGTTCATAGTTCGAAGAAGGGAACCATTCAGAATAAATACGTCCCCACACATTTTGTAATGCATCAGGAAATAGACCGACAGCTTCAAATATAGCCCATGTTGAAGCTGCGACTTCAAGTTGCGCGAATTGCTCTGGACAATCCTTTGTTGTGGCTACTCCAATATAGTAATCAAGTTCTCCTTTTTCCTCCATTCTTCCTTCAGAAAAATTAGTAGAAGCACTAATAATTCCAGTAGGTTCAATGTTCGAAAGGGACTTTAATGTTTGAATAGACTCTGGGTTTAAACTTTTCCACATAGAAGCAATTTCTTTATTTACACCGTTAAAAACGATTGGTACTCGTTTTGTAATACCTATAATTCGAAATGGCTCTTTTTCTTCAATTCGATAATTCATTTCATTTCCTCCTTGAATGGATAATTGGAAGGTCATTGGTGAATAAGCCTTCAAAGAATGGCTACTATTTCGGGCTTCTGAAGGTGTTATACCGTGCAAGTTTTGAAATGCACGAGCGAATGAATCTGGTGAGTTGTATCCATATTTTATAGCGATATCAATGACTTTTACATTGCTGTTTTTTAGTTCAAAGGCAGCGAGAGTAAGACGTCTACAGCGAATATAATCAGATAGTGATATACCTGCTAAAAACGAAAACATTCTTTTAAAGTGATACTCAGAACAAAGAGCTAGCCTCGCAACTTCTTTAAAATCAATTTCATTCGTAAGGTTATCTTCAATATAGCGCATTGCAGCATTCATATTTTTAAGTGAATCCATATTATGACCTCCTCTGTACATAGAATAGCAGGAACGAAATAGCTCCATCCGACATTTCGTGCACAACTTTGTAGGTGCATTTTTTACCTTACAAAATTGTAATGTTCCTGTAAGGAGAATGAATGGATGGTATGATATCCCAATGTTATAGTAACAAAGTACTTTAATTCATTACGTTAACTTTTTGATTTCTTTACTTATGTGCCTTACATAACTGTCATGTTTGTGTAAGAAACATCGATAGTGGCAAGAGTAGAGAGTGTATATAGTTGAAAATAGAGAATAGAAGAAATGAGGGATGTCGAGATGAAAACAGTATTAGAAGCAAAAAATATTGAAAAAGTATATGACACGGGTGGTAATAAATTTGCAGCGTTAAAAGGTATTAACTTACAAGTAAAAGAAGGTGAGTTCGTTGGAATTATGGGACCTTCTGGTTCTGGTAAGACGACTTTACTAAATGTTCTTTCTACAATTGATAATGCGACGAACGGTGAAATTTTAATTGATGGAAAAGATATTGTGAAAATGAATGATGATAAGTTAGCATTATTCCGCCGCGATCATTTAGGCTTCATTTTCCAAGATTATAACTTATTAGATACGTTAACAGTGAAAGAGAATATTGCTTTACCACTTGCGTTATCAAAGGTGAAAGCGAGTGAGATTGATCGCCGCGTTCTTGAAATCTCAAAGAAATTTGGCATTGATCATATTTTAAGTCAGTTCCCATATCAAGTATCTGGTGGACAGAAGCAGCGCTGCGCAGCATCACGTGCAATCGTTACGAATCCAAGTATGATTTTCGGGGACGAGCCAACTGGAGCGCTTGATTCTAAATCTGCAACAGATTTACTTGAAAGTATGAAGTCATTAAATGAATATGATAACTCAACAATTTTAATGGTAACGCATGATGCATTTGCAGCAAGTTATTGTAAACGAGTTATTTTCATTAAAGATGGTGAACTATATAAAGAATTGCACCGTGGTGAATCAACGCGTAAACAGTTCTTCCAAAAAATTGTTGACGTAATGTCTTCTATTTCTGGAGGTATGGCTGATGACCTTATCTAGCATTGCCCTCCGCAACATACAGCGGAACTTTAAAGACTACTTTGTATATTTCGCATCTATGATTTTTAGTATCGTTATTTATTTTACATTTAAAGCACTGCAATATAATTCACAAATGGAAAAAGCAGCAGAAGCTTCTAAAAAGATTAGCGGAGCGTTCCAAGTTTCCAGTGTGATGCTTATCATTTTCGTAGCAGTGTTCATTATATATTCGAACGGATTCTTTACACGTAAACGTAAAAAAGAAGTTGGCTTATATTCGTTATTAGGTATTCGTAAAAGACAAATTGGTAAAATGCTCTTTTATGAAAATATGTTAATGGGATTAATGTCATTAGTAATCGGGATTGCGATTGGTAGTGTCCTTTCGAAATTATTCCTTGAGTTATTAGTAAATATGATGGGATTAAATTTAAATGTTCATTTTGAAGTACCGATGGCTGCTATTATTGATACAGCAATTATTTTCTTTGTGATTATTTTATATACATCACTTCAAGGATATCGTTTAATTTATCGCTTTAAGTTAATTGAACTTTTCCGTGCAGAACGTGAAGGAGAAGCAATGCCAAAAGGATCTGTCATCATGGCATTAATTTCAGTTTTCTTAATCGGTTCAGGTTATTTTTTAGCGCTAATGTACATGAAAGCAGTTATGTATGCAGACTTTATGGTCGTTGCATTATATATTTTATTAGCGACAGTAGCAGGGACTTATTTACTGTTCATGTTCTTCACAGTATTTGTATTGAAACGTGCAAGAAATAATAAGTCAGCATTTTATAATGGTATGAATATGGTAACGACATCGCAGTTACTATATCGTATTAAAGGAAATGCGAAATCATTGGCGACAATCGCTATTTTAAGTGCAGTTACATTAACAGCGGTTGGTACGTCAGTTACGATGTATTACAATACATTTACGCAATCAAAAGTTGCTGCGCCGTATAGTTATTCCTATGAGAAAAAAGATGCAGCATTAGATAAAAAAGTAAATGAAATACTTGCTGGAGAGAAGAATAATCACCCAGTCACATATGAATCAGAAGTTGAAATGATTCCTGTGAAAGGAACATTTAAAGGTGAAAGAGCTGATCAAGTTCTGAACACACACTATAATGTTACGAATCAGTACCAGCTTATTTCTCAATCAAGCTTTAATAAACATGTGAAACATTTAGATGTAGAACCTGTAAATTTGAGTGCGAATGAAGCTTTCGTATATGATAGCTTATATATTGAGAAACTTGATTTTGGTCCTCTTTATACAGGAAATACAGCTGTATTCCCTGTTGGAAATGAGTCAAAAGAATTAAAAATTAAAGGTGTAAATAATAGAAGCCTTACAAATTTAAATGAACTATTTGTAATCGTTCCTGATAAAACATATGAGCAAGTGAAACAAGTAAACGAAACGCGTACTGTAAAAAATATTGATGTAAAAGGTGAGCGAAATAGTAAAGAGTTAACAGCAAAATTAGCAAGCATTATGCCAGCTGGAGAATCAGAAGTTTTAAAACCATTTAACGATTTCTATACAGGATTCCAAATGGGGCTTGAAACGACAGGCTTAATGATGTTTATTGGGTTATTCTTAGGATTAGTATTCCTATTAGCAACAGGCTCAATCATTTACTTTAAACAATTAACAGAAGCAAGTGCTGACCGTGATCGTTACATTGTCCTTCATAAAGTTGGTGTAACGAAGCAAGAAATGAAGAAAGCTATCGCAAAACAAGTAAGCTTTATCTTCGCTATTCCGTTAGTAATCGGTATTTTACACAGTTTATTTGCACTAAAAGGTTTATCAAATATATTACCATTTGAAATTATGATTCCGCTTCTCATTAGTATTGGAGTATACGGTGTCATCTATATTGGATATTACTTCTTAACGGTTCGTTCTTATTATAAGATCGTGAGTGCGAAGTAATAAGGGGCAGCTATCGCTACACGCGATAGCTGTTTTTTTTATTCTTCATAAAATCTTAAGAAACTTCCTCAATTTTTATTAAGAAACGATAGTTATACTTAGACACAAGTTAAAAACTATCGAACGAATGAGGAGAGGTTTACATGCAGCTCATTACATTTTTACATGAATTTATAAAGCATCCAAAACATACTGGTGCAATTGCGCCAAGTTCAAAAATATTAGCAAAGAAAATGGTTGATGTAATTGATTTTAATAAAGCGAAATGTATTGTAGAGTTAGGGCCTGGCACAGGGGTTTTTACGAAAGAGATTATGAAGAGAAAAAAGAAGGAAACGATATTTCTTCTTATTGAAATTAATGAAGTATTTTTCAAAGAATTAAAAAGAAAGTTTAAAGATGAGCAGAATGTCATTGTTGTACACGGTTCAGCTGAAAATATAAAGAAGTATATGGGGGAGCACAATATAGAATGCATTGATTACGTTTTATCAGGGTTGCCTTTCACTTCTTTACCAGAAGAAGTTTCAAAGCGCATTTTAAATAATGCGATGGAAGCGATACATGAGAATGGTGAGTTCATTACATTTCAATATTCACTTGTGAAAAAAGGGTTTATACAGCATTTCTTCCCTGAAATTACACTAGAAAAAGTATGGCTTAATTTCCCGCCAGCCTACGTCTTTAGTTGCAAAAAAGAACTAAGGAGAGCATATGCATAATGGAATTACATGAATTATTATCTTATATTGAACAATACGGTTATTGGGCTTTATTTTTCTGTTTATGGTTAGGGATTATCGGTATGCCAATTCCAGATGAAATGATTGTTATGAGTGGTGGTTTCGTATCTTCAGTAGGTATATTAAGTGTTGTTCCTTCATTCGTATTAACATATTTAGGTGTTGTATCAGGGCTTTCTTTAGGATATATATTAGGGAAGGTTTTTGGAACGAAGGTACTCCATAAATTAATGAAAAAGAAAAAAGCAAAGTATTTGATGAAATCACAAGAAATGGTTGATAAATACGGACAGTACGCGTTAGTTACAAGCTATTTCATACCAGTTGTAAGACATATCGTACCGTATTTAGTTGGGATGAATAACATGTCATTTCGGATATATGCTTTGTATTCCTATACGACAGGATTTGTTTGGACACTCGTTTATTTTGTGCTCGGTTCTTTATTTGGACAACATATTGAAAGGATTGTAGCAGCTGCGATAGAGTATGGTTTGTATTTTGGCGGGAGTATTGCATTGATTGTGAGTGTGTTTTATTTTTACAGACAAAAAAGAAATACAGTGATGAGTAAATAAAGGAGGCGGCAGCCTCCTTTTATTATTAATATGGCTTTATTTATCGAAGTGCTGATGCAAAGCCCTGTGACATTAAGAAAAAGTTAAGAAACCGCACGAGTTTTTATTAAGAAATGCTCTCTATACTTAGAAAGGTCTTATAGAAAAACATAATGAAAGGCGGAATATAGATGAAAAGATTTATTTTAGGATCATTACTTGTCATCATAGCAGGAGCGGCATATTTGTTAAATGGGAGTGCTACAGTAGATTCCATGAATCCGTTTCTTAAATTAGAATATCGTTATGCGGTAATTGATAACGATGGAAAAGATTTAGGTGGAAATAAAGGCCGTGCATACACAGTGAACACATATGATAAGGATGGAAACGAAAAAGAGATAACAATTGATGGAGTGGATACATTACAAAAAGGTTCCTACTGGCATGTAATTACGAGAGGAAAGTCTGTGCACGATAAGGTACAAATAGATGAAGAAATAATTCCTGATGGCGCGAAGGTGAAGTTAGGATTGTAAGTATAAACCCGGTTCTAGATGAGAGAATCGGGTTTGTTATTTTATGGTAAAATGATAAAGGGGGAGGGCGAGAGGTATGCTACTCATTGTTAGCCTTATATTAATTGGGATTATGTGCAGTATGAGAATAGTATCCTTACATATGATAGAGCGACAAATGATAGAAGAGCGATATGTATATTGCCCAAAATGTGATGCGAAAATTAGAAAAGGGAATTCGGCTCCTTTTTGTTCGAAATGTAATTTAATATTTTAACTATATTAAATCCAAAATCAATTCTTATGATTTTGGATTTTTCTTTTTAAGAAAATATTAAGAAACCCCATTACTATTTGTTAAGAAAATGTATCTATACTGAATTCTGTTGCTTAAAGAGAACATCACGAATTATAACAGGAGGTACAAATAGATGAAAACAATGTTAGAAGCGAAAGGGATTTCGAAAATATATGATACAGGCGGGAATACGTTTGAAGCGTTGAAAGATATTCAACTGCAAGTGAAAGAAGGAGAGTTTGTCGGTATTATGGGACCGTCTGGTTCTGGTAAGACGACACTTTTGAATGTTCTTTCTACTATTGATACGGCTTCAAAAGGTGAGATTTTAATTGATGGAAAAGATATTGTGAAGATGAATGATGATGAATTGGCACTTTTTCGCCGTAATCATTTAGGATTTATTTTTCAAGATTATAACTTATTAGATACGTTAACAGTGCGAGAAAATATTGCATTGCCACTTGCTTTATCAAAGGTGAAGGCGAGAGAAGTAGAATCTCGCGTTGAGGAGATTGCAAAGAAGTTTGGGATAGATCATATTTTAAATCAGTATCCGTATGAAGCTTCAGGCGGACAAAAACAACGCTGCGCGGCATCAAGAGCGATTGTAACAAACCCAAGTATGATTTTTGGAGATGAGCCAACTGGTGCGCTTGATTCGAAGTCAGCGACGGATTTATTAGAAAGTATGAAGACATTAAATGAAAAAGATCTTGTAACGATTTTAATGGTAACGCATGATGCGTTTGCGGCAAGTTATTGTAAACGAGTTGTATTTATTAAAGATGGAAAGTTATATAAAGAATTACATCGCAAAGAGATGACAAGAAAACAGTTCTTCCAACAAATTATTGATATGATGTCTTCAATCTCTGGGGGTGCGGCAAATGAGCTTATCTAGCATCGCCCTTCGTAATATAAAACGAAATTTTAAAGATTATTTTATATACTTTGCTTCCATGATTTTTAGCATCGTCATTTATTTTACGTTTAAGGCGTTGCAATACAATTCACAAATAAGTGAAGTTGGAGATAACATTGGACGAGGATTCCAGCTTGCGAGCGTAATGCTCATTATTTTCGTTGCAATATTTATTATATATTCGAATGGTTTCTTTACACGAAAGCGTAAGAAAGAAATAGGTCTTTATTCTTTACTCGGTATTCGAAAAAAAGAAATAGGTAAAATGCTGTTTTATGAAAATATGTTAATGGGTTTATTATCATTAGTAATCGGAATTGTAATTGGTAGTTTACTTTCAAAAGGATTCCTAAAGCTACTTTTAAATATGTTAGAGCTACATGTAAATGTTCATTTTGAAGTACCAGTTGGAGCGGTTATAGATACAACAGTTATTTTTTGTCTCATCATTTTATACACATCGTTTAAAGGATACCGCGTTATTTATCAATTTAAGTTAATCGAGCTATTCCGTGCAGATAACGAAGGCGAAGTCATGCCAAAAGGTTCGAAAATAATGGCTTTCATTTCTTTATTATTAATTGGATCAGGTTATTTCTTGTCAGTAACGGCTATTAAAAATGTGAGCGGTGATAACTTTATGCCCCTTGCACTTTACATTTTATTAGCGACAGTACTTGGAACGTATTTATTATTTATGTTCTTTACCGTTTTTGTATTAAAAAGAGTGCGAAATAAAAAATCCGCATTTTATAACGGAATGAAAATGGTTACGACGTCTCAGTTACTATACCGCATTAAAGGAAATGCAAAATCGTTAGCAACAATTGCCGTATTAAGCGCAGTAACGTTAACGGCGGTTGGAACTTCTGTAACGATGTATTACAACACATATATGCAGGCGAAGAAATATCATCCAGTTAGTTATTCTTATGAAAAGAAAGATATGGAATTAGATCGTAAAGTAAATGAGATTTTAAAAGAAGGACAGAATGAAGTCATTCATCAATATGAATTAGAGACGGTAAAAGTAGTAGGAGAATACGGTGATGGCACTTCATTACAATCAAGAACAACAGAACTTATCGCGCAATCATCATTTAATACAATCGCAAAATATTTAAATGAAGAAACTCTAGATTTAAAGAAGAACGAATTGTATGCATTTGATGGCATGTACAGTGAAGGTAAGAGAGATAGTGGCGTATATAAAAATCGAAAAGCTACATTCCCAATTGAAGAAGTAGCACCAGTACAAGTGAAAGATGTACAAGCAAAAAACATTACAAACTTATATGAACTTCTAGTTGTCGTTCCGGATGAAGTGTATGAGCAAGCAAAGAAGACAATTGGCTCTCATACTGTGAAAAATATTGATGTGAAAGACGAAAGAAATAGTAAAGTGTTAACGGAGAAATTAAAGAAAGTAATATCGGAAGAAGATGCAGAAGGAAGAGAGCAATTCAGTGACTTCTATACAATATTCCGCAGCGGTATTGAAACGTCAGGGTTAATGATGTTTAGTGGTATATTCTTAGGACTTGTATTTTTACTTGCAACAGGCTCTATTATTTATTTCAAACAATTAACAGAAGCACATGCAGATCGTGAACGTTACATCGTTCTTCGAAAACTCGGTGTCACGAAAAAAGAAATGAAAAAAGCCATTGCGAAGCAAATGAGATTTATCTTCTTTATTCCTTTAGTAGTTGGTATATTACACACTTTATTTGCGCTCAAAGGATTAGCGACAGTTATTCCGTATGAAATTGCAGTTCCGTTACTAATTAGCATCGGGGTGTATAGTGTTATTTATACTGGTTATTATTGCTTAACAGTTCGTTCTTATTTCAGGATTGTTAGTAAATGAAAATAAGGTATACAGTTTTTGAAAAAGCGAAAGAGAGCGTAGTGAAAATTATGTTCTCTTTCGCTTTTTTTAGTTAAAATGAGGTGTGCATGAAAATGGTATTTAAATGGAGTGTTATTTCTTTCTATGGGAATGGGTTGGCTTGAAATTGATTAAGGCGTATTAACAAAGATGTTTCATCATGTTAGTGAAGTGGCTTGGAAGTTAAACCATAAAGTGCTACTGATGAACGATAAAGGAAAAACTGTATGGATGTTAACCTTTTTAGAGAAAGATATCCCATTATTATGAAGTCTTTCGCAGAGATGGATCGAGAAGTTTTGAGGGTTTTATTACCTGATGAAAGAGGGATTCTTCCTACGAGTCCAGAGTGTGATAAATGTTATAAGACTCAATTGGATGATATCGAGGAGAGTTGATAAAAAAGAGCTTGAAACTATTCAAGCTCTTTTTTTATCACTATTTATGTCCTAAAATATGCTCAATCTCATGCAAACTTAATTTACTTGCCTTAGCAATCGTTTCAAGTGGTATACCAAGATCATACATATTCTTAATCATTTGAAATTGCCCCTGTTGGACTCCCTCTTTTCGACCTTTTTGAATGCCCTGTTGAATGCCCTGTTGAATGCCTTTTTCAATACCCTTTTCAAGCCCTTTTTTAATTCCTTGTTCCATTCCTCTTTTAATTCCTTCTGTCTCTGCATGGGCGAATTTTGCTGCTTCATCCATTAAAACTTTCTCCCTTGCGTCATAGGCTTGTCGGAAAGAAGAATCCTGACTCATACGTTCCCATTTATTTATTGCTTTTTGTAAAATAGGGTCTTGGTTCATAGCAATATCCTCCAATAGTTTAGTTAAGTGCTCATCCTCATTTGCTGAAAGCAATAAAAGCCAACGAACAAATGGATCTTTCCACGGATTTACTTTTTCTTCATGCCATTGTTCAGTTAACTTTGGAATTTCTATAATGCGGATTTCTATGTCTTCACTCAGGATTTTTTTTTGTTGTGTATTCCATAATATGCTCGTTGTATGGAAGGCTGGGTGTTCCGAAAACATTACGAAGTTTAGTAAGTTTATGGTGATGGTTTTGTGAAGTGCACTGTAGGGCAGCCCTTTTTGTAGTTGAGATGTGTATAGTCTTCCCCAATAATATAAACTGCGTTTAACCATATCGTGATTATTATTGAGTTGTATTTCTACATTGACTTTTGTTCCTGTGTCTAATGTCGCTGAAATGTCTAAAATAGATAACTTATCCTCTTCATATTCCCTGTGTAAATGTGGATCTTCTAGTTGTAGAGAAGCAATGGGCGACTCTAAAGACTCTTGTAACATAGCATTTAAAAATGCAATTAGAATATCTTCGCTACCATTCGTACCAAACAATTGTTTAAATGCAAAATCAATGCGTAAATTAACTAACTGTTGGTTGAACAAAGTTTGTCCTCTCCCTTATATGAAGGTGCTTCTTTCCTTCATTGTACATAAAAAGAACTAGAGTATGCAAACAAGCCATTCTTCTATTTTTTAGTAGTTTTATTAGAATGTCACAGGTAAGTATGGTTATGTTATACTCTAGTGAAATTAAAAAAATATTTTTGTTTATATCGGGGTGAAGATGATACATATGCAAAAAGATATTTTAAAACTATTAGATAAAAAGCAAAGTAACTATGAATTTCCTGCCTTTGATAATGAATATATGGATATTTCGCAAGTGAAATTCTCTCTTTTCTTTAAAGATACTAAGGATTGGTTAATGGTGTTTCAACTTGTTGGTGTAGGTTCATTAGGTGTATGTAATGATATTCAAGTATATGGAGATAGAATTACTCATTCAATGGGTGATGATTGCATTTTACAATTAAATAATGGCAATTATGAGTTATTTAATGATGAAGGTGAATTTATGCCGAATATTTATAACGGCAGTTTAAAAATTCGTGAGCAGCATTTTGAATATGAATTTACAGAAGAGGATTATATAAATAATGGAATAGAAGTACAAACGACAGAGCATTATCCAACATACTTTATGCGTATGCTTGCTACTAATGAAGAAGTTAGAACATTATTATGGTGGAGTAAAGAAGAGATTTTAGAAGAGTTCGGTTTAGAAGGTAATTGGGAACTAGCGTATGAAACGGAAGAATGGAAACATGTTGAAGACGAAAAAGTAAGTGAAAATGAATTCTTCCAATCAGTAGCCGCTGCAATAGAGAAGAAAGATCCACGTATTATTGTGAAGAAGGATTCTAACACGCATTGGAGAAATTGGGTAGCGTTTGATTGTGACTGAAAAGGATAGGAGAAAGAATAATAAATGAAAAGAAGAAGAAAATCCGGAGAAAAAGTACAAATGCATCGTTTTGCACTACCTCTATGCTACGGAAGTGAAGCACCATATTATTATTACGAGGTAGCGCCCCATGAAAGAGAGGAACGCTTCCATTTAACATCAGAACTTTGCGTAATGGACGATGAGCATTACTTTATTAGAGGTTGTTTAGAGATTCCTATCATTGACTACCACGAAAACTTCATATGGACTGTGTGGGTATCACTTAGTAAAGAAAGTTATGATGAAGTATTAAAAAAGTGGGATGAGAGAGGCCGAGAAAATAGTGATCCTTATTTTGGTTGGTTATCTGTAGAAATACCATTTTATCCAGAAACATTAAATTTAAAAACAAATGTACATATAAGAGAAGTTGGAACGGCACCGTATGTTGAATTAGAGCCAACCGAGCATCCTTTAGCAATCGAACAAAGAAATGGAATTACTTTAGAGAGAGTTAAAGAAATACAAGAAATGATTCAACGACATAGCTAGATTAGAAGAGAAAAAACGAGTGCTAGCACTCGTTTTTTTCTTTACACAACCGCAGGATTATAAATCATCGTAAAGTGTCCTGGTAATAATTCAATGTGACAAGGTGTATGAAGCGAACTTTCTCCATCTGTATCTACTTCTTTTTCTTCTTTCGTTTCAATATGAATGGATTTTGCTTTTACGTGGAAGATGTCATTTTCATTTGAATCCTCGAATAGTTTCTTTCCGATGTAATCTTTAAATGCTTGAATACCTGTTGATTTGACTACGAAAATATCAAGTGTTCCGTCATCACATTTTACGTTCGGAATAAAGGATGGAATACCACCAAGATATTCACCATTTCCAACCATGACAAGGACAGCTTCGTCTTCATATACTTGTCCGTCATAAGTAATTTTTACCGGGAATGTTTCAGCATTTTTGACAGTTCGAATTGTGCTTAAATAGTAACCGATTTTACCAAGCTTTGCTTTTTCTTCTGCATCGATATTGTTTGATACTTCAGATACGAGTCCAATGCCCCAGAAGTTTAAGAAATGTTGTTCATTTGCTTTTGCAACGTCAACTGGTTTTACGTGTTCCTTTGTGATAAGTTTTGCTGCTTCTGCAATGTTTTGCGGAACACCAAGTGTGCGAGAGAAGTCATTGCAAGTTCCACCTGGAATGATTGCAAGTGTAGGTCTAGTTTCGAGAGGTGCTAAGCCATTTGTGCATTCAAATACTGTTCCATCACCACCAAAGACGATAATTAAATCTACTTTACTAGCAAACTCTTGGCAATATTTTGTTGCATCACCTTGTTTTTTCGTATGAAGGATATGTAGATCAGGAAAAGCTGCGGCAAGAGGTGGTACGATTTTTGTTAAATTTGTATGTAAGTCACCTTGACCAGCTTTCGGATTTACGATGAGGAGTACTTTTTCAAATTTTGTCTTTGTCATTTTTATTCTCTCCCTTTGTCTTTTACGAATCGTGATAGAAAATAAACTTCCATCAGTAATTAATGGAAGCTTATTTTATTATATTACTCCGTTACAACTGAAGCGATAAATGGTAAGTTACGATATTTCTCAGCACAGTCGATACCGTATCCAACGATGAATTCGTCTGGAATTTGGAAGCCAACATATTCAGCTGTTAAGTCCACTTTACGGCGTTCTGGTTTATCAAGTAGCGTACAGAACTTAAGTGCCTTTGGTTTATGCATAAAGAAGTGGTCTTTTAAGAAATGAAGTGTTAAACCAGAATCGATAATATCTTCTACAACAATTACGTTTTTTCCAGTAATGTTTACGTCGATATCTTTTAGTAGTTTCACTTTTCCTGTCGTTTCTGTTTGATTTCCGTAACTAGATGCAGAAATGAAGTCAATTGTTACATCGTTTTTGATGTGACGAATTAAATCAGCAGCAAATACGAATGAACCTTTTAATACGGCGATAACTACGATTTCTTCTCCTTCAAAGTCACGTTCGATTTGAAGTGCTAATTCTTTCACTTTTGCTTGTAATTGTTCTTCAGAAATTAAAGTGTCTTTTATTTCAATATTCATTGTAATCCTCCTACAGTGTAAAACTTGCGAACATTTCGACTGTAAAGGATAGAATAGAAAAAGTCAAAGAAGATAGTAATTTTTTACAAAGACAACGACAAAATCATCTGATGATATGATATACTAAGTATATTGAGAAAACGCTTCCATAAAGGGTGAATATGATGAAGAAGAAACAGTACACAAGTGTAACATTTATAAAAGCATTACTTTTAACAATTGTTCTTGGCCTGTTGGCTTACGTAATTGATGTACCTGCGATTCGTATTTCATTAATTGGAATGACTTTAGTGTTAGGAGCAATTTCGCACGGTATGATGTCGCAGCTAAAAGAAGCTGGACTTGATGATATGAGAGATCATATAGATAAAAAGTAAGAAACCTTCATTATATAGAGTGAAGGTTTTTTTGTTTCTTACAAAAATGTAAGGTAGTTGTAAGGCAAATCGATAGTTGCATAATAGCATTTTGGATAAACTATGGGTGTAAGGTAAAAGGCAAGCATATTTTAGGTAAATTAAGTTTTAGGCACTCTATATGTGAAAAAGGAGTAGGAGGGCATGGAGAAACGTTGGACGACCTTTTCTTTTTTAGCGACTAGTAACACCGTAATGCTAGATGGAAAAATGGATTTTTTGTACTTGTTTGATCGTGAAGATGATCATTCTTCTTCTAAATTTACAATGAAATGGAATAAATGGAGCGAGAGTTGTAGGTTTGAAGAAGAGGCCCCTAACGAAGAGCAAAAGATTATTTTAACAAACCCTATTAAAGCGTGGGTTGTTCAACGTCGTAAGTGTAACGTCAAAAATCACTTCAAGAAAACTGAGCCGAGACAATTAGTTATCGCTCCAGCCCGTTCTACTTCCAAATCACGCGAAAGTAACATGTAAATAATTGAGACACACACCCGAAAAAAACATCGTACATATTGCGATGTTTTTTTCTTTTTCTACAATGAAATCTTTAAATGAAATATATTTCATCTGCATCTTATATTTATATCTCTTGCTTATTCTAGTAATACATCCGGTGCGAGTTGATGTGAATAAAATATAAGGAGAGAATGAAAATGAAAAAGAGACTATTACCAATTTGTGCAATGGCACTTTTAACAGTAGGATATTCTTCAGTAGCGAGTGCAGATACTGGAACAGTAACAAAGGAAGAAGCGCAAGTGCAACAAGATAAAGCTAAAAAAGAAGAAGCAATTAAGGAACAGCAAAAGAGTGATGAGGAGAAAAAGCAAGCAGCGCAAGTACAAGAAAAAAGTGATATGGCTAAAAAAGAGGAAGCAATAAAAGCTGAGAAAAAAAGTGAAGAAGAGAAAAAGAGAATAGCGCAAGAACAGTTAAAAAACGATATGGCAAAAAAAGAAGCAGCGATAAAAGCCGAGCAAAAGAATGAAGTAGCTAAAAAAGAAGTAGCAAAGCCAGTTGTACAAGGTGAAAAATTACCAAATACAGCATCAAATAATGTAGCAATGATGGGATTAAGTGCATGTCTTGTAGCGGTAGGTACATTATTTGGTTTGAATCGTCGCAATAAGATTAAAGCGTAAATAAAATATTTTCCTATAAAGAATGGGATAATTTCATATATTAAAAATGGTAGGTTACTCCTACCATTTTTGGCATGGAGGAATGAAGAATGAAGTTACTCAATTATATCGGTATCATATTGATGGCTATAGGGCTATTCATGGGATCCTATTATGCTGTGGAATGGTATAAAGGAAGAAGCTCTGCCGGGCAATTAACTGCAGAAGAAATAAAGAGTCTTAAAAATATACAAGATACTCAACTTTCTCGTGAAACACCTGTAACTTCTCAAGTGCCTTCTTCTCAAACAGAACATAAAGAAGGAGAAAAGGTAGCGATGTTAAACATACCAAAAATAAAGAAGAAGTTTTCTATATATTGGGGAGCGGATGATACGACTTTGAAAAAAGGAGTGGGTATGTTCGTTAGTGATTTAACGACAACTCCATCTGGAGGGGGACATACTGTACTAAGTGGACATCGAGATACTGTATTTACAGATTTAGGAGAGTTGAAAGAAAAGGATACCCTTGTTTTAGAGTATGATAATAAAACGTACACATATGAAATTCAAAAGACATGGATTACTCATGCGGATGATCGTACTGTTATTATAAAAAAAGAAGAACCGATATTAACACTGACAACTTGTTACCCATTTAATTATATAGGGAATGCACCAGATAGATATATTATCGAGGCGAAGTTAACTGGCAGTTATTCAAAGTGAAATTATAGTTTCTGAAAGCGGGAGGGGGATATATAAATTATGTCAAAAAATATTTTAATTGTTGAAGATGAAGACATATTACGTGAAATATTAAAAGATTATTTTTTAAGTGAGCAATATGTAGTGTTTGAAGCGAGGGACGGGAAAGAGGCTTTAGTTGTATTTGAAGAAGAAGAGGTTGATTTAGTTATTTTAGATATTATGTTGCCAGAACTCGATGGATGGTCTGTTTGCCGAAGAATTCGAAAGACGTCCGAGGTGCCTATTATTATGCTGACGGCGCGCGTAGATGAAGACGATACGTTACTCGGTTTTGAACTTGGGGCAGATGACTATGTGACGAAGCCGTATAGTCCGCCAATTTTATTAGCAAGAGCGAAACGATTATTAGAAAGTAGAAAAGCATCGAAGAAACCTTTAGAGAACGAAGATGATACGTTATCGATTCATGGCATCCATGTCCATTTTCCGTCGCGTACTGTTACTGTTGATGAGGCAGATGTTAGTTTAACGCATACGGAGTTTGAAATATTGGTGTATTTCATGAAAAATCAAGGAATCGTTTTAACGCGAGAGCAACTCATTTCAAGAATTTGGGGATATGAATTTGCTGGCGATGATCGAACGGTGAATAGCCATATTCGTAATTTAAGAAATAAATTAGGAGAGAAAGCAAAGTATATTACAACTGTAGTACGCACAGGTTATAAATTTGAGGGCAATGTATGAGGAATGGAATTGTACTAAAATTATTTACTCTTACAACAGCATTATGCATGTTAATTTTAGGGACGATATTTATTGGACAAACGATATTTTTTAAACAATATTATGCGAATCGAAAAGTGGAAGATATTAAAGTGAATTTAAATTCCTTTGAGAAGAACTATTTAAATCATGCAGGAAATACAGAAGAAATTCAGAAACTAGAGCAAGACTTTTTAAGAGAAAATAATACGTGGATTACGACATTAGATAAGAACGGGAATTTAAAACATGCAGATGATTTTTATTTTGAGGTAACGATAGATCGTAGGCAACAAAAGAGCTTTGGACAACAAATATTTAAAATTCCTTTAGGCAATCTCGTCAATATAGAGGAGATTGATAATAAATTATCGGAGCATTTTTTAGGGCAAGAAATTTATTTTTCTGGAGTGAGAAAAGAAGATAGTTTTATTCCATTCTCTTTTTCTTTATCTAAGCAGAATTTAAGCGGATCTAATAAACCGTTAGAAAAAGCATTTAATGAGAAAATGAGTAAATTAAATGAGGAGAAAAAGAAAGCAGCTGTGGAACAAGTTGGTAAGGAAAAGAAGCCGGCTGTTCGGGAGCAAGCTGCTCAAGAACCAGATGTTTACATAGGAGGGCGTGTTACGAAAGTACAGTTTCCAGATGTAAAAGGCCCCGTAAATCCAATTTATAAAAACACTTTATTTTTGGATAGTGTAAAAGAATTTCAAACGGATGTGTTACTAAAAGAGAGTAATCAAATAGAGTATTCAACAAAGACAATGGACTACGAAAAGAATGATATAAAATATAAATTATTAATGAAACCAATAAAAGAAAAAGACGGATCGGTAACATATATTTATGCGATGGCTTCTTTACAGCCGGTAGATGAAGCTGTACAAATGGTGCAAGATTATTATATCTATATCATTGCATTTGTAGTCGTTCTTATTTTTTTAGCTTCGTTCTATTACTCAAAACAAATTGCAAAGCCATTATTGAAAATAAATGATACAACAAAGAAAATAGCGCATTTAGACTTCACAGAAAAAATACCGATTACTTCGAAAGATGAAATTGGAGATTTATCGAAAAATATTAATGTGCTATCAAATAAACTCCATTCGCATATTGGACAGTTAGAAGAAGATATTGAAAAGGAAAGAAAGTTAGAAAAGACGCGAAAAGAATTCATTTCTGGTGTTTCACATGAATTAAAAACACCGCTAAGTATTATGAAAAGCTGTATTTCTATTTTAAAAGACGGGGTAGCTGAACATAAAAAAGAGTATTATTTTCAGGCAATGGAGAGAGAAGTAGACAAAATGGATACGTTAATTTTGGATATGCTTGAGTTAGCTAAATTTGAATCTGGTACATATAAAATGAAAAAAGCTTCGTTTTATATTGATACAGTAATTGAAGGTATATGTGAACATCTATCTGTGGAAATAGAGAAAAAAGAACTTCATATTCATAAAAATATAAGTTCATTTGAAGTGATTGCAAATCAAGGCCGGATTGAACAAGTCATCGTGAACTTCATTACGAATGCTATACGATATACACCAAATAAAGAGGATATTATTATTTCTACAATAGATGAGAAGAATCGTATAAAAGTGTGCATTGAAAATAAAGGTACTCATATTGAAGAAGAGCAATTAGATAAAATTTGGGATCGTTTTTATCGCGTGGATACAGCTCGTCAGCGTTCACAAGGTGGGACGGGGCTTGGGCTTGCTATTTCAAAGAATATTTTAGAACTACATGATGCTGAATATGGGGCAGAAAATACAGAAGATGGTGTATTATTTTATTTCTATTTACCGAAAAAAGCGTAGACAATATGATCTATGCTTTTTTAATTTATTTTCATATTATCTTTACCTAATCTTTATTTTTAATCAGTATAATTTGTTTAGAAAATGAGGTTATGTAAGGAGTCGATGAACCGTGCATAGCAATTGGCTAAGTATAATGGTATTTATTTTCTTTTGCGCATTTATTGTATTTTTAATTGATATTACGATATGAAAAAAGAGCGCTCATTAAGCGCCCTTTTTTTGTGTATTCATTTGATAAGCACTGATGCTCTTGAATAAGCGTGGTGAAGTGATAAATAAAAATATAAGTAAAACGGTACATAAAATAAAAGAACCAAGCATTGTACTTCCATTTACGATTAATGAATATAACACAGCCGATTGACCTTTCGGCGCATATTGTCCCCAGAAAATAATGCCGGCAATAAAGTGGCAGAAATAGCGAGCAAAGCTACCGATAAATGTAGCAAGGATAATATAAGCAAGGACTTTCTTACCCTGATTTTGTTTTGATGAAGGTTTGTCTTTACGGTTACCTAAATTTGATTGTTCTAAGCTATTTTCATTGGATGTTAAAAGTGCTTTTTGAATTGGACGATAGAATAAGCCAGCAAATCCGATAAAAGCAAAGGCAATGAAGTACTCAATGAATGCTTGAACAGGTGTTAAAATATAAGCATCTCCCACGACAATTTGTAATAGTCCCCAAACTAAACCGCCTAAGAAAGCTGATTTAAAGCCCCAGCGGTAAGCAATAATAAAAATAGGAATCATAGCGAATGAGATAGAACCGCCTGTTGGAAGTTTAAGTGATAATGGTAAAATATCGATAATCATGGCGAAGGCTGCAAGAATAGCAGATTCGATCATCGCTTGTAAATTGGTGTTACGCATGTTGTCTCCCCCTAAATCCAAGTTGTACAAAAAAGAATAGATATCATAGGAGGATACGAAATACGTAAATAAAAATGAGGTATGTATTTCGGACGTTTGCACAATCCCTGCGTTAGCATTAACTAACAGGTTCGAAGGGTCGGAACGAAGTGTTCCCTCTCAGCGGCATGGCTCCCCCAGTGATAACGAAATTCTTTATTTGTTATTGTTTATTGTAAGCGAAATGGATGAGAATGGCAAACGAATACAGTATGACAATAATTGAAATAGAATTGTAGCGAAATGTTAATAAATATGAAGCAAAAGGGTATAGTACAAGAGAAATTGGGTGTGGTATAATTTTTTTGAAAATAATTATCATTCTCTTCTGAGGGGGAAGGTTATGAGCTTAGTAGATATTAAAATTGGAGAGAAAGTGTTAGTAAAAAGTATTCAGTCTTTAGATCAGCTATTAAAGCGTAGACTAGCTGCTTTCGGTCTTGCTGAAGGAAGCGAACTTCGCCTGAAACAGAAAGCGATGTTCAAAGGTCCTTGTACATTGGAGTGTCGTGGACAGTTAATTAGTATTCGTCATTGTGACGCGAAAATGATAAAGGTGGAATTAGCGTGAATAAGGTAGCTTTGCTAGGGAATCCGAATACAGGGAAGACATCATTATTTAATGCACTTACTGGTTCTTATGAATACGTAGGAAACTGGAGCGGTGTAACAGTAGAAAAAAAGGTTGGTAAATTAAAAGATAGACAAGGAACATTAATTGATTTACCAGGTGTTTATGATTTAAATCCAGTTTCACGTGATGAAGGTGTTGTAACAAACTTTCTATTAACAGAAGAATTTAATCATATGTTAAATATCGTAGATTCCTCGCAGTTTGAAAGAAATATGCATTTAACGTTGCAGTTACTTGAATTTGGTAAGCCAGTCTCAATTGGTTTAAACATGGTTGATGTGGCGAAGCAAAGAGGAATTGTCATTGATGTAAAACGATTATCAGAGCTATTAGGTGTAACAGTCGTTCCTGTTGTTGCAAGAAGTGGAAAAGGCTGTGAAGAACTGCTTACGACTCTTAAAGAAAATGACAAAAAAGAGAAAAAGCCATTCCTTATTTCATATGGTGTACAAATGGATGAAGGAATTGGAGAAGTAATTGCTCTTTTAGAGACAGCGAATTACGAGCATCCGAGATGGTTAGCACTTCAATTTTTAAGCAATAACGAAGTAGTAGAAAAAGAAATGAAAGCATTACCAATTTATAAGGAACTCATAGCCATTCGATCTCGCTTAGAAGGAAGACTTGATTGTACGTTAGAAGAGCACATTTACAAAACTCGTGAAGCGTATATTGAAAAGTTAAAAACAAATGTTATGAAGCATGAGAAAGAAGGAAAAATTCCTTTTTCAGAAAAAATTGATAGATTAATTACACATAAAATTTTAGGACTTCCAATCTTTTTAGCAGTTATGTTTTTTATTTTTCAGGTTACGTTTACGTGGATTGGTACACCTTTATCGGATATGTTAGATGAGTTTTTTGGTGGCCAGCTTACGGATTGGGTGACGGCTGGACTTACAAGTATTGGAGCTTCTGATTTTATTCAAGCACTAGTTACAGAAGGTATTATTGCCGGTGTTGGTGCTGTATTAGTATTCGTACCACAAATCTTTGCACTATTCTTTTTTATTTCATTATTAGAAGACTCAGGGTATATGGCGCGAATTGCAGTTGTTATGGATAGAATTATGGAGTTTTTCGGCTTAAACGGAAAAGCTTTTATTCCGATGATTATCGGTTTTGGATGTAACGTTCCAGGTATCATGGCTGCGAGAACGATTGAACAGGAAAAAGAACGTTTACTTACCATTTTAGTAACACCATTTATGTCTTGTTCAGCACGATTACCTGTATATGCATTATTTGCGGGCGTATTTTTCCCGCATAGTCAGGCGACTGTTGTATTTTCTTTATATGTTGCAGGGATTGTTCTTGCGTTATTAGTTACAAAAATTATGTCTCTTACAATTTTGAAAGCGGAAAAGTCTATTTTCGTAATTGAATTACCGCCTTACCGTGTGCCACAAGCAAAAACATTATGGCTAAGCACGTGGGAGAAAGGAAAAGGATTTGTTCGTAAAGCTGGTACATTCATCTTTGGTGGTTCGGTTGTCATTTGGTTATTAAACTATGCAGGTCCATCAGGATTTGGTGTTGATATGGGAGACAGTTACTTAGCGATGATTGGTGGATTTATCGCACCACTATTTGCACCGCTCGGCTTCGGAACGTGGCAAGCTGCAGCATCCCTTTTAACAGGATTTTTAGCGAAGGAAGTTGTCGTTTCTACAATGGCAATTATTTATGCAGTTAAAGAAGATGTGCTTGGAAATGTAATGGGAGCACATTATACAGCATTATCAGCTTATGCATTTATGTTCTTTATTTTATTATATGTTCCGTGTTTAGCGACGGTAGCTGTTATTAAACGTGAAACAGGATCAGCGAAGTGGACGATTTTCTCAGTCGTTTATCCACTCGTAGTTGCTTATGTATTAACGCTCATTATATACCAAGTTGGATCCTTACTCGGATTCTAGAAGGAGATGTATTGTGATGATGGTCAATATTATAATTGGAGCTATCATTTTTGGTTATGCAGCATATACGTTAGTTAATTTTGTAAAGAGAAGTAAAAAAGGAAAATGCGCGGCATGTTCTTTAAATAAGTCATGTCAGTCGCAAACTTGTAGCCCGGATATGGAGCAAATTGCTCATAATAAATAGAAAAAAGCTTTGCGAATTTGAACTGCACCCCAA
>NZ_QOSA01000021.1:0-8719 GCF_008368795.1 Bacillus sp. BF2-3 | reverse complement strand
AAAATTGGTGTTTCACACCTCCACATTTTTGAGGAAGGAGTCTTCTGTCGGAAAACGATAAATACTTAGCAACAGTTTAAAGGGACCTAATCTAATATACTCTGAAAGCAAATAGTATAGAAAAAATGTTTGTTTAAATAGAAATAAAGTACTTTCATCTTGTAAAGAATCATTTTATAAACATTATTAAGAAATTAAGATTCTGTACGACATTAGTTCATAACATATCAAGATTGAACGTTTTTAGAAGCGACATAATTATTTATAGCTAAATATGTTATGATTTGCACAAAAGGTTGATACCTTTTGTGCATAGTTGCCTTTAAGTCACTAAAGACAGATATATTTGATTAAATAAAAAGCACTTTTTTAGAAGTTTAAGGAAGTGCCCTTTTATTTGTTAATAAACATTAGAAATCTATTAAATTACATACATTTATGGAAGAGAGTGATTTCTATGTGCATCTGGCTATCGTTTAATTACATTCTTATTGGACGTTTATAAAACAACGAGCCTACAGTAGGAAATGTGAAAATTAGGGGGATAATGGAGCATACAAAGTTGGTAATAAACCTTAGGGAAAGGAGGGAACGAGATGAGAAATTTCTTTGAAGAAAAATATACAAATTTAGAATTTAAAAGAGAGCTAATAAATATTATAAGTAAAATCAGTGAATATAAAGGAGCAATATCAGCATATCAAACTCAAAAACCAGAGATATTTAATCTTTTGGAAAAGAGTATATCACTGCAATATATTAAAACTTGTCCTAATATATATGAAAATTTTACATTCTCAAATAAACAGTTAAAAAAATTAGTTGATCATCATGCTAGCCCTCAAACATTGGAAGAGGACGCTTTATTTTGTTATTGCAAAACATTAGAACTTGTGCAAAAAGAAAACCACAAATTACCTATTAAACCGCAAACAATTCAAGAATTACACTTCCAATTAATGAATTATTCAACTTCTGAAAGTGGTAATTGGAGAAAAAGCGAACTTGTATTATCTTCTATTCCAAAGTTAAAAGATCAATTTAAATTACGTACAGTTGTTTTATATGATATGGTTCCGCAATATTTATATGATCTATGCGAACAATATAATGCATTAAGGGCTAAAGGGAATTTTCATCCGCTCCTACTAATTTCTCAATTTATCTTAAATTTCCTATGTATTTATCCATTTAATAAAGGGAATGGCAAGTTAGCAAAAATATTAATTCAATGGTTATTAATTGAAAGTGGATTTACATTTGTAAAATATACATGTATAGATAAATATTTCAAAGAATATGAATCAGATTATTATGATGCTCTGTATAAATCTGCAGCTCACTGGTATCAAGGCGATCATAATGTAGTTTTCTGGATGAAAATTTTTTTAGACATTGTTTTAGCTGCATATAAAGAATTAAATTGTGTAATAAAAAATTGTATTAGCACTCATACTAAAAGAAAAAGAATTGAAAAATACATAGACAGACAAGATAATCCTTTTACTAAAGAAAATATTCGAAACATGTATCCAGACATAAGTGAAAGTACTATAAATAAAACATTACACGCTTTAAATTCACAGGGATACATTAAATTAGTTTCTAAAGGTAGAAATGCAACATGGATAAAGTGTAAATTAACTTAGGGTAAAAAACTAGAACACTAACAAATACTAAACAAGGAGAACCCAAAAAGGGTTCTCCTTGTTTAGTATTTGTTAGACTAATGTATCTTTTAGAAAGATAAAGAAGTAAAATAGACTATTTATATGCAACATGGATAAAGTGTAAATTAACTTAGGGTAAAAAACTAGAACACTAACAAATACTAAACAAGGAGAACCCAAAAACCTTGTTTAGTATTTGTTAGACTAATGTATCTTTTAGAAAGATAAAGAAGTAAAATAGACTATTTATTAATTGCAATCTAATCATAAAATTTTGTAACACATCTTTAAGAAAGACTGGTCTACTCGTTATGATTTTCTAAACCAAATTGTCCCTTTTTACGCATAGTGTAATAAATCGGGAGGCCGAGTGCAGTTAGACCTATTCCACATAAAGCTAGCAGAGGTTGAGTGAATAAGGTATTAATAACAATGAACAATCCGCCAATAATAGCAACTAATGGTATAAAAGGATACAATGGAACTTTATAAGGTCGCACAAGTTCGGGTTCCCTTTTTCGTAAGATGAATACAGCAAGGAATGTCATTGTGTAGAATATCCATATTACAAATACCAACATATCAGTAAGAGTATTGAATCCGCCGACGGCCATCATAATAATTGAAATAAATAGCATAAATAGACCAGAATTATAAGGGACCCGACTATTTTTAGATAATGTAGCAAACCATTTACTAAATGGTAGTTTGTTCTCAATAGCCATGGCATAAGGAATTCGCATTCCTGTCATAATATAACCATTAATCGTTCCAAATACGGAAATTAAAATGCCAATGGTAACTAGTTTTCCTCCCATAGCTCCAAAAAGAATTGTAGCTACTTGAGAAGCGGGTGTATCAGTACCTGCGAGCGATGTTGCAGACATGACCATTAGAAACGCGACATTAATTAATAAATAAACAACCATTACTGTTGATAATCCTAATACGATTGCTTTAGGCAAGTCTTTTTTAGGGTTTTTCATTTCTCCAGCAATATTCCCTACATGAATCCATCCATCATAGGCGAACATTGTTGCGAGTAAACCAGATCCAAGGGCAGATATCATAGATTTGTTCGGCCCTGCCTCAATTGGAAAAAGCTGAAAAGTAACGTCACTTTTGTGTAGTAATCCAAAAATAATAATCAATGCTAATGGAACCAATTTGCATATAGTCGAAGCCATTTGGATTCCACCAGCTGCTTTAGCTCCTAAAAAGTTCATAAGAGTTACAAATGTTGCTGTGATAATTGCAATTGCGATAATTAGTATTTTGTGTTCATTAACATTTAGGCCAAATAAACTAACCGTTTGTGTCCCGAAAATAATAGCAAGAGCTGCAATATTTGCAGGGAAGTATATGACAGTTTGTGCCCAGCCAAGCAAGAAAGCAGTTAAGTTTCCATAAGTCCTCTTTAAATATGCCATCATTCCCCCCGTTTCAGGAATAGCGGCAGATAGTTCAGCAGCAGTTAGTCCTGCGCAAACGGTCAAGATACCACCAATTACCCATGCAAGTAATCCTAGGCTAGCTGTTCCTGTTACTCCATATAATGCAGTGGGCTTGAAAAATACTCCGGCGCCGATAACGGTACCAATAACTGTGGTTAATGCTGCAAAGAAACCAATATCCTTTTTTAGTTGTTGTTGTGACAAAATAATCACTCCCAATTAGAAAAATATATAAATTCTCTTATGAATTCTTTATCCTGTTTGTTAAATTATTTGATAGTATATCCTGCATCCATATAAATAGCCGCCCCTCATCCTTACCAGCTAGAGAATTTGAATACATTTCAGATACTAAATAAAAAAGAAATTAAACGTATAAGTAAAGAAAGTTTAATTTCGCCTCAAATCATGTGAAAATTTTCACATGATTTGAGGCGAGTAAAATTCAATGAATTATACATTAAAAGAAATTCTTTAATTTAACCCGAAACATGAAGTTAAAAACGAGATTTCTTTTATATGAATAATAAGAATAAATGAGGTATTTTAATATTGTGATATAGTAAAATGGTAAATCGAAATTCAAAAGAGAAGATATATTCTTGTGAAGAATATCACAAAGTATTGAGGGATTCAATCATATTTTCGATATAAAATATAGAAAATCAACTAAATAAAACATTTTGTGAAATGTTTCACAAAATTGTTGACCTGTTATTTTTACTAATGTTATGTTGTAGGTGCAATCCAATGTTATAAATTAAATTATATTCGAAAAATATTTTAAGGATGAATATTTTGAATCTTATATTTATCTGACAATAATTAATTTAATTTATAACTCACTCTAAAAAAGGATGTGTAGATATGAAAATTGGTGTAGTGAAAGAGATAAAAAAAGGGGAAGCTCGTGTAGGGATGACTCCAGAAAATGTTCAAAAATTAGTTTCAGCTGGAAATGAAGTTTTAGTACAAAAAGATGCTGGATTAGGTTCTGGTTATACAAATGATGAATATATAAATGCAGGAGCAAGCATAGTAAATCAAGGCCAGGCATGGGATGTTGATATGGTAGTAAAGGTAAAAGAACCACTACCTGCAGAATACCATTACTTTAAAAAGGATCTAATTGTATGGGGCTTTTTACATCTGGCTGCGTCTAAAGAGTGTGTAGAAGCGATGAGAAAAGCTGGAACTACTGCGATTGCTGGTGAAACTATTAGTGAGGATGGAAATTTAGCATTATTAAAACCTATGAGTGCAATTGCTGGAAGACGTGCGGTATTTATGGGAGCTTATTATTTAGAGAAACAACATCAAGGAGAAGGGATTTTATTATCAGGTATTGAGGGAATCCCAGCCGGAAATGTAGTTATTTTAGGTGGAGGGAATGCTGCAACTAATGCCTGTGATATGGCAATTGGAATTGGATGTAGTGTTACAATTCTAGAGGTTAATCAAGAAAGAATTGCATATTTAAGAAAGCAATACGCAACAGAAGAAGTAAATATAATTGAATCTAATACTGAAAATCTAGAGCGAACGATTAAAGAAGCAGATTTATTTATTTCAACAATTTTAATACCAGGATCTCGCCCTCCTAAAATTGTTAAAGAGTATATGGTTCAATCTATGAAGCCAGGAAGTGTCATTGTGGATATCGCAATAGATCAAGGTGGTACAGTAGAAACTATTGATCATTATACAACTCATGATAATCCTGTATTTATTAAACATGACGTAATTCATTATGCAGTACCAAATATGCCTGGTGCCACCCCACGTACTTCAACTATGGCGTTGGCAAATGGAAATATTGAGTATTTACTAGCAATTTCTAAAGAGGGATTAGAAATTGCAATTCAAAATAAATCATCATTAGCATCTGGGGTAAATGTATATAAAGGTATTATTACCTACGAAAATTTAGGTATGACGCTAGGTTTGGACTTTAAACAATTGAAAGAAGTGTTAGTATGATTACCAAAAACGTATTGTTAGATATCACTGACATTAAAAAAGCCAAAGAAATTCTTGATGTAAATGCCCGAAAAACCCCTTTGGTTAAATCTTTCTATTTAACCAGTAAAACCGGTGGAGAAATTTATTTGAAGTTGGAAAACATGCAGTTAACAGGTTCATTCAAGTTTCGTGGTGCATTTAATAAAATTTCTCAACTTACAAATGAAGAAAAAGAACGTGGTGTAATCGCCTGCTCAGCTGGAAATCATGCACAAGGTGTCGCATTATCTTCTCATTTACTTGGAATCAAAAGTAAAATTGTGATGCCAACCTCTGCACCGCAAGCTAAAGTGGATGCGACGAGAGGATATGGTTCGGAAGTTATTTTATACGGTGATACGTTTGATGATGCAAAAGCGAAATGTGAAGAGATTATAAAAGAAACAGGCGAAACATACCTACATCCATATGATGATGTAGAAGTAATGGCTGGCCAAGGGACAATTGGCTTAGATATTCTAGATGATATGTGGGATGTTGATACTGTTATTGTTCCGATTGGTGGTGGAGGAATTATTTCAGGGATTGCTGTAGCACTGAAATCATTTAATCCCTCCATTAATATTATTGGGGTTCAAGCAGATAATGTTCATGGAATGAAAGCTTCTTATGACGCGGGGAGAATTTTAGAACACTATGAAGCACCAACAATAGCGGATGGTTGTGCAGTAAAAATACCAGGGAATTTAACTTTTGAAATTGTAAAAGATCTAGTAGATGACATTGTAACTGTATCAGAAGAAGAATTAGAAGTAGCGATGAAAGACTTACTACAACGCGGAAAGGCTGTCGTAGAAGGTGCGGGAGCATTAGCAACAGCCGCTCTTCTTGCAGGCAAAGTTGATAAATATGTACAGGGTAAAAAAGTAGTAGCGGTTATTTCAGGTGGCAATGTGGATTTAAAACGTATTTCAAGTGTATGTGAGCATTTCTTTGTTGCCAATGAGGTAAAATAACGATTCAATAATCTTATAAAATAAAATTATTTTACTTAAGGGGAGCTAGGAGACGATATCTTAGCTCCTTTTTAAATAAAGGGAGGCGTGTGTTATGGCCAACTTATTTAGGAAAAAATCAGTAAGGAAATTGTTGGAAGATGGTAAAAGTAAGACTTTGACAAAAACGTTGGGCGCATTTGACCTTACCATGCTAGGGATAGGTGCAATAATTGGTACAGGAGTACTTGTATTAACTGGATTAGTAGCTGCAAGAGATGCGGGTCCAGCAGTTATTTTTTCATTTATGATTGCCGCAATTGTTTGTGGGTTTGCAGCCCTATGTTATGCAGAAATCGCTTCTACCCTTCCAGTCTCGGGTAGTGTGTATACCTATTCATATGCGACGATTGGTGAGTTTGTAGCCCATTTAATGGGATGGACCTTACTGTCAGTATATGTAGTTACAACTGCGGCGGTAGCAGGTGGATGGACAGGCTATTTCCACAACTTAGTAAGTGGATTTGGGATTGAGATACCCAAATCACTGTTAACGATTCCGACGCAAGGTGGAATTGTTAACTTACCAGCAGTAATCATTACATTGATAATAACTTGGTTATTATCAAAAGGTACGAAAGAAAGTAAGCGAGTGAATAACGCAATGGTATTAATAAAAATTGGTATTGTTGTTTTATTCATTTCAGTTGGTATTTTTTACGTGAAACCAGAAAACTGGATACCATTTGCACCGTATGGTATAAGCGGAGTCTTTTCCGGAGGAGCTGCAGTATTCTTTGCTTTTTTAGGATTTGATGCGTTAGCAACTTCTGCTGAAGAAGTAAAAAATCCACAACGTGATTTACCGATTGGTATTATTGCTTCATTAGTTATTTGTACAATTATTTATGTTATAGTTTGTCTGGTTATGACAGGTATGGTTTCTTATAAGGAATTAGATGTACCAGAAGCAATGGCCTACGTATTAGAAGTTGTAGGACAAGATAAAGTGGCGGGTGTAATCGCTGTTGGAGCTGTAATTGGTATTATGGCTGTAATTTTCGCTTACATTTATGCAACAACACGTGTATTCTTCGCGATGAGCCGTGACGGTTTATTACCAAAACCTTTTGCGAAAATTAATAAGAAGACAGAAGCGCCAGTATTCTCAACTTGGTTAACAGGGATTGGTAGTGCTTTAATTGCTGGATTTATCGATTTAAAAGAATTGTCGAATATAGCGAATATTGGAGCGTTATTAACATTCGCCATGGTTGGCGTAACTGTTATCATTCTTCGTAAAACACATCCGAATTTAAAACGTGGTTTTATGGTACCACTGGTACCAATCTTACCGATTATTTCAATAACATGTTGCTTATTCTTAATGGTAAATCTACCTTTAAAAACTTGGGTTTATTTCGGTATTTGGTTATTTATAGGGATAATAGTATATTTTATGTATTCTAAAAGACATAGTCAATTAAACAAACTATAAATGAGATATATCAGAGATAAAGGTTATCAAGACCTACATGTTTGAGCAAGGAGGATCCTTCTCTTTTGGGAAGTACCTTTTCTTTTTATAAAAAATTCAATTAAAAGAACTTGAAAGTTTATGTTATACGTAAAAAAGCGAATCTATTTTCAAAATAGATTCGCTTTTTTATCTCCTAATAACTTAAAAACTTAAACTGAAATAGAAAAAAGGAATGAATTATTCGGATGATAGTAAATGTCTTAGTGATTTCAATGTATGTATGACAAATTAGTTTGTATTTATTGCCTTGATAGGATTTTACATAATATTAATTTTTTGTGAATTATTAATCTGAAAATAATTTGATTTACAGTATTATTCATACGAAATGAATACCTTTATGTAATTTATTTGATTTATAAGATAGTTAAGAATACCAAATCAAAACATAAAAGCTCATTATTGATTGATATTTTATAAAGTTGTATTAATATGTGTCATAAAATAATATCAAAATATAATTATAAATAGAATAAGGGAGGACTATGTAAAAAAGTAATAAATACAAGTTCATGAACTGTTTTTGCACGTAAGTACATGCTAAAGAAACCAAAACTATTAAATTTATTAAGGAAATGAGAGGGAGATACTATGGGGAATAAATCAAAGCATAAAACTAAAAGAATACTTGTAGCTACTGCAACATTAACAATAATTGCTTCTGGAATGGCTTCTTCATCAGATGTCTTTGCAGAGGAAACGCAGCAGCAAAAAAATTTATCGACATCACTGCAAAATGAAAAGTCAGTCAAATCTGAAAATAGAACATTTACAGTCCCAGGAAAAGGGGATGTTGAGGTACTGAAACAACAGGAAAGAAAAAGTATGGCATTTAGTCCATATGAACCAACTGGTTTATATGCAAAGCCAAATGAACAAATAACGATTAATGTAGAAGGTAATCAAGATATTCAGGTATATATTGGAACGTATTCGTATGATGCTTCTTGGAGAGAAGATTCTAAGATAAAATCATTTACATTAAAACCTGGTGTAAACACAATCCAATCTCCAAATGGGGGGCTGATTTATTTTTATAATAAACAGCAAGGAGGTAGCATTCGAACAACAATTACAACAGGTGGAACGACTACGCCT